>DAHWNE010000244.1 GCA_027340195.1 Acetobacteraceae bacterium
CGCGCCGGCGGCGGCGGCGGCGGCGATGGCGGCGAGCTCGCCGGGCCCGGCCACCACCGCCGGCGTCGCCAGCAGCACCTGCTTGCCGCCGGCGCGCAGCCGTTCGGTCACCGCCGGCAGGAACGGGGCGAAGAACGGCGCCCGCTTGGCGCAGACCACCTCGCCCAGGCTGACCGCGGCGAGGGGCGCCTCGTCGGCGATGCGGAAATAGAAGTCGCGCCGGGTCTCGGCCGGCCAGTGCCAGAACAGCGGGCCGAGGGTGATCGCGGCGGTCATCGCCAGCCCTTGCGATAGGCGCTCAGCGTCTCCTGCCCGCCCTCGGCGAGTTGGGCCAGCGCGCCGGCATGGGGGCCGGGATCCTCGCCCCGGTCCAGCGCGTCCAGCATGGCGCGGAACGCGGCCACCACGGTGCCGACATAGGCGCGCCCGCGCTGCCGCCCCTCGATCTTCAGCGCCGTCACCCCGGCCGCTTTCAGCTCGGGCAGGATGGCGGCGGCGTTCAGCCCCACCGGCTCCTCGAACGGATAGGTCGCCCCGCCGCGGGTCAGCAGCCGCGCCTTGCAGGGGGTGGGGTAGGAGCGCGGGGCGTCGGGGCCGAACCGGTTGAGCAGCGCCGTCCCGAGGCGGGCGAGCAGATCGGGCCCCTCCGGGTCGTAGCGGACGCATTCGGCCGGGGCGCAGACCCCGTCCATGCTGGGCGAGCGGCCGGCCATGAAGGAGGAGAGGTAGCAGCGCCCCTCCACCATGGTCCCGAGCGAGCCGAAGGCGAAGACTTCGCTCTCCACCCCCAGCCGCGGGACCAGCTGGGCGAGCTCGGCCAGGGCGAAGATGCGGGGCAGCACCACCCGGCGGATGCCGAAGCGGTCGCGATAGAACCCGATCGCCGCCGGATTGGCCGCCGCCGCCTGCACCGAGAGATGCCGCCGCAGCCCGGGGTGGCGGGTGGCGGCGTAGTCCAGCACCCCGAGATCGGCCAGGATCACGGCATCCGCGCCGCAATCGGCGGCGGTGTCCACCGCGCGGTGCCAGGGCGCGCTGCCGCCGGCGGGGGGGAAGGTGTTGATCGCCACCAGCACCTGCCGGCCGTGGTCATGGGCGAAGCGGATGCCGGCGGCGAGTTCGGCGGCGTCGAAATTGAGGCCGGGATAGTTGCGCGCGTTGGTGGCGTCGCGGAGGCCGCAATAGACGGTATCGGCACCGGCGGCGATGGCGGTGCGGAGCGCGGCCGGGGTGCCGGCGGGGCAGACCAGCTCCAGGTACCGGCTCATGCTATGCCCCGGCTGCCCGGGATCGGCAGGCGGGCGGCCAGCCGGCGCGCCGGGGCGGCGAGCGGGCCCGCCAGCAGCGCGAACAGGTCGGCGCCGTGGCGCTCCAGCGTGTTGTGCAGCGCCACCACCGGGGCGGTGTCGCCGCTGACGGTCAGCGCGCGGGAGAAGAACAGCGCGTCGCTGTCGCACGCGCCGCTGGCCAGCGCGAGCAGGTCGGCGAGCCGGCCGCGGAGGGTGGCATCGACGCGCATCAGGGCCGGGGCCGGGACCAGGCGCGGCGGGCCGTCGCCGAGGCGGAGCAGGAAGCGCCGCCGCAGATCGGTGGGCGCGATCAGCACCCGCGCCCGCGGCAGGGCGGCGAGGTCGCGGCCCAGGGCCGGGGCGGCGCGGATGATGCGGCCCATCGCCAGCCGCAGCGCCGGGGCGAGCAATGGGGTGGGGGTGAGCGCCAGGGCAAGGCGCAGCGGCGTGACATGTGGGGGCATGGCGGTCCGGCGGTGGCGCGGCCGGTCTAGCGGCGGCGGCCCGGCCCGGCGTTGATCGGCATCAAAGGGGCCGGCCCGGTCCCGGTTGCGGTCGGCCGGGGCGCCGGCCGGGGCGAAGGATCATTGACAGGCCATCCCGTTTCCGTGCCAAATGCCGGGGCAATCACGTTTGGCTTGGCTTGCTGCGCCTCCCGTCACCCGGGTGCTCTCCAAGAAGTCCAAAGGCAGGGTTGTTTCCCGGCCGCCAGGCGGCGGCCACCATCCGGAACGGAAAGAAACGGAACGAAGACGATGGCGATCGGCACGGTCAAGTGGTTCAACACCACGAAGGGATATGGTTTCATCATGCCGGAGGACGGCGGCAAGGACGTGTTCGTCCACGTGACCGCGGTGCAGGCCGCCGGGCTGCGCGGCCTCAACGAGGGGCAGAAGCTGACCTACGAGGTCACCATGGAGCGCGGCAAGGCCGCCGCCACCAATCTCCGCCCGCTCTGATCCCCCAGCCTCGCGCAAGACAGGACGATCGAGAGATGGCGACCGGCACCGTGAAATGGTTCAACGCCACCAAGGGTTATGGCTTCATCATGCCGCAGGACGGCGGCAAGGACGTGTTCGTCCACATCACCGCGGTGCAGGCCGCGGGGCTGAAGGGCCTCAATGACGGCCAGCGGGTCAGCTACGAGATCAGCATGGAACGCGGCAAGGCCGCCGCGACCAACCTGCGGCTGATCTGATCGGCCGCCTCACGGCCGGCGGAAGAAGGCGTCCGCCGCGCCGCGATGGGCGGTCTTGCGCGCGATCTCGGCCTCCGCGCGGCCGATCTCGGCGCGCAACTCGCCGATATAGGCTTCGAGCTCGGCGATCCCCCAGTTGTCCAGCGGCGGCCGCTCCAGCCTTGTCGGCCGCTTGATCGGGGTGTCTTCCTCCTCGCGCATCGCACTCCTCCTGGGCGGTGGCCGCGCCGGGGCGGGCTTGACCCGCCCGGCCCCGGCCGGCATATCCCCTTTCTGCCCGCGATCGCGGCGCGTTCCAATCCCGCGCGTCTGTCGCGGGGCCGTCCCGGAACACCCCGGGCCGGCCCGGGGATCGGGGCATCCCGCGGCGGGCCGGATGTTTTAGGGGAAGACCATGGCCCTGCCGCTGATGCCGAAAGCCACCGCCGTGTGGCTGATCGAAAAGACCGCCCTCAGCTTCACCCAGATCGCCGAGTTCTGCGGCATGCACCCGCTCGAGGTGCAGGCGATCGCCGATGGGGAGGTGGCGGCCGGCATCGTCGGCTACGACCCGGTGGCCAACGCGCAGGTGACCGCCGAGGATATCCGCCGCTGCGAGGCCGACCCCGACGCGCGGCTGAAGCTGCTGCCGCCCACCCTGCCGCCGCCCAAGCGCGGGCGCGGCGCGCGCTACACCCCGGTGGCCAAGCGCAACGACCGCCCGGACGCCATCGCCTTCCTGCTCCGCAACTACCCGCAGCTGTCGGAAGCCCAGCTGAGCAAGCTGCTGGGCACCACCAAGGAAACCATCCAGAAGATCCGCGACCGCAGCCACTGGAACAGCGCCAACATCAAGCCGCGCGATCCGGTGATCCTCGGCCTCTGCTCGCAGACCGATCTCAACGCCGCGATCGCGCTGGCCAACGAGCGGCTGGAGCGGGAAGGCAAGGCGGTGCCGCCGCCGCCGCCGCCGGAAACCGAGGAAGCCGCCTGACCGGCGGCTTGACCCCCCGCGCGGCGGGCCGATATCTGCCGCCGACCGTATCGCTTCAGCCGGATCCCCGATGTGGGCGTGATCGCCACCCAACCCGGCCTGCCCCACGCCGCCGAGGACGCGCTCACCGCCCTCGCGGGGATGCTGCGCGCGGATCTGGACGCCACCAACCGCGCCATCGTCGCGCATATGACGAGCCCGGTGGCGCTGATCCCGCAGCTCGCCGCGCATCTGGTGGCGGCCGGCGGCAAGCGGCTGCGTCCGCTGCTCACCCTCGCCTGCGCCCGGCTCTGCGGCTACCCCGGCCCCGCCGGCGGGGAGCGGCATGTCGGCCTCGCCGCCTGCGTGGAGTTCATCCACACCGCCACCCTGCTGCACGACGACGTGGTCGATGAAAGCCTGCTGCGCCGCGGCCTCGCCTCGGCCAACGCGGTGTTCGGCAACCAGGCCTCGGTGCTGGTGGGGGATTTCCTGTTCGCCCGCGCCTTCCAGCTGATGGTGGCGGACGGGTCGCTGCGGGTGCTGGCGATCCTGTCGGAGGCGGCGGCCACCATCGCCGAGGGCGAGGTGCTGCAACTCGCCACCCAGAACGACCTGACCACCACCGAGGACCGCTATCTCGAGGTGATCCGGGGCAAGACCGCCGCCCTGTTCGCCGCCGCCGCGCAGGGGGGCGCGGTGCTGGCCGGGCGGGAGG
>DAHWNE010000250.1 GCA_027340195.1 Acetobacteraceae bacterium
AACAACAGCCCGTCGGCAGCACCCCCCGCGGCGGTCAGCCGCGCCTGCGGCAACCGCCCGGTCTCGACCCATCCCGCGGCGCGGTAGAGCGCGGCGGCCGGCCCCTCGGTGGTCTCCAAGGTCAGCAGCCTCCGATTCCGCGCCCGTGCCGCCGCCTCCACCGCCGTCAGCAGCGCGCGGGCCAGCCCGTGCCGGCGATGCGCGCGTGCCACCAGCAGCTTCTTCACCGCCGCCCGATGCGGCTGGTCGGGCGCGGTCGCCAGATCGAGGCTGACGGTGCCCGCCAGCGCGCCCTCCGACCACGCCGCCAGCAGCATCCGCTCGCCCCGCGCCACCTGGCCGGCGACGCGGGTCCAATAGGCGCGCGCCGCCGCCAGGGTCAGGTCCGGTCGGAAGGAGACCGGCGCGCCCTCGGCCGCGGCCTCGGTCAGCAGCGCCGCCAGCCGCGGCACCGCCGAGGCCGCGCCGGCCGCGTCCAGCACCGCGACTTCATGCCATGGCCGCCGGTAACCATATTCCAACGAATGCGAGATATCCTGCAGCGGTCGGATCGGCCCGCTGCGCAGGAACGACTGCTTCTCGTAGAACCGATGCGCGCGGGTGAAGCGGGTGTCCGACCACAGCACCAGCGGCACCGGCCCGGCGTGCCCGGCGGCGGTGCAAAGCAGCCGCTCGGCGAGCCCGGTCCCGCGCAGCGCGGAGGCGAGATAGAGCCGGCAGATTTCCGCCCCCTCGGGATGCGGACGGAGCGCGATCATCCCGACCACGCTTCCCGTCGCATCCTCGGCCGCCCAGAGCGCGCCCCCCGCCGCCGCGTAGTACGACGCCAGCGCCCGCAACTCGGGCATCTCGCCGTCGAGATCGAAGATGATGGAGGGGTATTCGCTCCAGCAGGCCCGGATCAGGGCGATGAACCCGGCCGCGTCGGCGTCCCGACCCGGCCGGATCGCGACGCTCACCGCAGCCGCTCGCAGAAGGCGGTGATGCGCCGGCAGCCTTCCACCAGCACCGATTCCTCGGCGGCGGTGCTGACGCGGATATAGGGGCTCATGCCGTAGGACACGCCGGGCACGATCGCCACATGCGCTTCTTCCAGCAGGGCGCGGGCGAATTCCTCGTCCGAGCCGATCACCCGCCCGGCGGGCGACACGCGGCCCAGGCAGCCGGCGACGTTCGGGAAGACGTAGAACGCGCCTTCCGGCTTGTGGCAGTTGAGGCCCGGGGCCGCGTTCAGCATCTCCACCGCGATGTCGCGCCGGCGCTGATAGGCGCTCACCATCTCGGCCACCCCTTCCTGCGGCCCGTCCAGCGCGGCGGCGGCGGCGGCCTGGCCCACGCTGGACACGCCGGCGGTGATCTGCCCCTGCATGTTGACCATGGCGCGGATCAGCGCGCGCGGCCCGCCGGCGAAGCCGATGCGCCAGCCGGTCATGGCGTAGGTCTTGGACACGCCGCTGATAGTCAGCGTGCGATCGGCCAGATCGGGCGCCACCGCCGCCATGGTCGCGTGGCGGAACCCGTCGAACACCAGATGCTCGTACATGTCATCCGACATGATCCAGACATCCGGGTGCCGGCGCATCACCGCGGCGATGGCGGCCAGCTCGTCGGCCGAGCAGGCGGCGCCGGAGGGGTTGTTCGGGTTGTTCAGGATCAGCCATTTGGAGCGCGGCGTGAGCGCGGCCTCGATATCCTCCGCCCGCGGCTTGAAGCCGTTGTTCTGCGGGCAGGGCACGAACACCGGGGTCGCATCCAGCAGGCGGGTCATCAGCGGATAGGCGTTCCAGGACGGTACCGGAATGACCACCTCGTCGCCCGGGTCCACCGTGGCGGCCAGCGCGTTGTAGATGCACTGCTTGCCGCCGTTGCCGACGCTGATCTGGTCGAGCCCGAACTCCAGCCCGGAATCGCGGCGGAACTTGCGCTGGATGGCGGCCTTCAACGCCGGCGTGCCGTCCTGCGGCGGGTATTTGGTCTCCCCGCGCAGCGCCGCCTGGTAGCCGGCCTCGATCGCCGCGCGCGGAGAGGCGAAGCCCGGCTCGCCCAGGGTCAGCGCCACCACGTCCACGCCCTGGGCGCGGAGTTCGCGCGCGCGCATGGTCATGGCGGTGCTGGCCGCCACCTGGACGCGCGCCAGCCGCTGCGCCAGTGCCGGCATCAGGAAAGCCCCGCGCAGAACCGCTGGATGCGCTTGCAGGCCTCGGTCAGGGTCGGCAGGTCCGACGCATAGCTGACCCGGAAATGATCCGGATAGCAGAACGCCGCGCCATGCACGGTGGCCACCCCCTCCTCCTCCAGCAGCGCCGTCACGAACGCCTCGTCGTTGGTGATCTTCTTGCCCCCGCGCGAGGTCTTGCCGAGGCAGCCATGCATCCCCGGATAGACGTAGAACGCGCCCTCCGGCTTGTGGCAGGTCAGGCCCGGGGCGGCGTTCAGCATCTCCACCACCAGGTCGCGGCGTTCCTGATAGGCGCGGCGCATCACCTCGATACTGTCCTGCTGGCCGGTCAGCGCTTCCACCGCGGCGGCCTGGCTGATCGAGGACGGGTTGGAGGTGGACTGGCTCTGCAACTTGTCCATCGCCTTGATGAGCGCCACCGGCCCGCCGGCATAGCCGATGCGCCAGCCGGTCATCGCATAGGCCTTGGAGCAGCCGTTCATGGTCAGCGTGCGTTCGCGCAGCCGCGGCTCCACCTCCAGGATGGTGGCCGGGCGGAACCCGTCATAGGCGAGCTTCTCGTAGATATCGTCGGTGAATACCCACACATCCGGATGCCGCATCAGCACCTCGCAGATCGGCCGCAGCTCGTCGGCGTTGTAGGCCGCGCCGGTGGGGTTGCAGGGGTTGTTGAACATGAACCATTTGGTGCGCGGCGTGATCGCCGCTTCCAGGTCCTCGGCGCGCAGCTTGAAGCCGTTGTTCTGGCCGCAGGGCACCAGCACCGGCTTGGCTTCCGCCAGCGAGACGATGTCGGGGTAGGTGACCCAGCACGGGCTCGGGATGATGACCTCGTCGCCGGGGCCGGTGGTGGCCAGCATGGCGTTGAAGATCACCTGCTTGCCGCCGGTGCAGATGATGATCTCCTCCGGCTTGTACTCGAGCCCGTGATCGGCCTTGAACCGGGCCGCCACCGCGCGGCGCAGCGCGGGCGTGCCGGAGACGTCGGTGTATTTCGTCTCGCCCGCCGCGATGGCGCGAATCGCGGCCTGTTTCACGTTCTCCGGGGTGTCGAAATCCGGCTCGCCCTGCGACAGGCTGATCACGTCTTTCCCCGCCGCCTGCATGGCGCGGGCGACGGTGGAGATGGCGATCGTCAGGCTGGGGCTGATGCGATCGAGACGGTCGGAAGTGAGCTTCATCGTGTCTGGCCTGCGGGGGGAGGGAAAAGGCGGCGGAACCTAATGGAGGCGCGGGGCGGGGGCAATCTTGCGGGGGAAATGGTTGAACCCGCCCGTGCCACGGTATATATCGTGGTCGATGCCGACGGAATTCTTATCATGACCCGTACCGCCAAGCTGTTTGCCAACGGTCGCAGCCAGGCGGTGCGCCTGCCCGCCGCCTGCCGGTTCGAGGGGACGGAGGTCTTCATCCGCCGGGACCCCGAGACCGGGGATGTGATCCTCTCGGGCCGGCCCGCCGACTGGACCGGTTTCCTCGCCGCGCTCAAGGGGGCTTCGGTGCCGGACGATTTCCTCAACCCGCGCGACCAGGGCCGCGAGACGCGCGACCCGTTCGCCGGTTGGCGGGAATGAGCGATCGGTCTTGTTTCGCGCCCCGCAGCCCCGCAGCCCTGCGCGTCGTATCCCCGGGTTCCCTCGGAACCCGGGGAGGGCTTCCGGTCGCCGTTGACCCATTCTTGACGGGTTGGTGCCACAGGCGATCGGGATGATCCGCTACATGCTGGACACCAACACCGTCAGCCTGCTGCTGCGCCAGCACCCCGAGGTGCAGCGCCGCGTGCTTGCCGCGCCGATGGCCGCGCTCCGCCTGTCCGTCATCACCGAGGCGGAATTGC
>DAHWNE010000245.1 GCA_027340195.1 Acetobacteraceae bacterium
AAGGGCCAGCCCTTGGCGGGGGGTCAAGGGGGGCAGCGCCCCCCTGGCCTTCCCTTCACGCCGCCCGGGCGTACTGCACCGGCAGTTCGGGCTTGATCCCCAGCGCCCGCGCGGCGCGCAGCGGCCAGGCAGGGTCAGCAAGCAGGGCGCGGGCCAGGAACACCAGGTCGGCGCGCTGGTTGGCGATGATTTCCGCGGCGTGGGTGGGTTCGGTGATGAGGCCGACCGCGCCGGTGGCGATACCCGTTTCCCGTTTCAGGGTTTCCGCGAACGGCACCTGGTAGCCGGGATGCAGCGAGGGGATCCGCACATCGGGGCTGATGCCGCCGCCCGAGCAGTCGATCAGGTCCACGTCGCCGCGCGCCTTGAGCATCTTCGCGAGCGTCACGGCGTCGGCCAGAGTGAGCCCACCGTCCTTGTAATCGACGCAGGAGAGGCGGACGAACAGCGGCAGGTCGGCCGGCCATTCGCCGCGCACCGCGTCCAGCACCTCCATCAGCGCGCGGGCGCGGCCGGCGAGGTCGCCGCCGTAGGCATCGTTGCGCCGGTTCGACAGCGGCGACAGGAACTGGTGCAGAAGGTAACCGTGCGCGGCGTGGATTTCGACGATGCGGATGCCGGCCTCGCGGGCCATGCGCGCGCTGGCGGCGAACTGGCCGACGATTTCGGCGATCTCGGTGGTCGAGAGCGGGTGCGGATCGGTGGCGCCCGGGACGAAGGGGATGGCGCTGGGGGCCATGGTGACCCAGCCGCCCTCGGCGGGCGCGATCGGCTTGCCGCCGTCCCACGGCACCTGGCTCGATCCCTTGCGCCCGGCATGTGACAGCTGGATCGCCGGCACCGCGCCGTTGCGGGCGATGATGGCGGCCAGCCGCGCGAGCAGCCCCTGATGGCGGGGCTCCCACAGGCCGAGGCAGCGGTGGCTGATGCGTCCGGGGGCCGAGACATGGGTGGCCTCGGTGAAGACGATGCCGGCCCCGCCGGCGGCGCGCGCGCCGAGATGCTGGAGATGCCAGTCGTCGCCCAACCCGTCGGTGGCGCTGTATTGGCACATCGGCGAGACGGTGACGCGGTTGCGCGCGGTCACCGAGCGGAACGTGACGGGTTCGAACAGGGCGGGCATCGGGCAGGCTCCGGTTGCGGTCTGGCCGGCTTCTAGCTTGCCGCGCCGGGCCTGGACAGAGCCGCCGGCGCGGTGTGACCTGCGATCCGGACACGCAAGGACGGATCATGCCGAAGACACGGACCGCGGAGTCCGCACCCCTGCTGGCGGAGCTCGAATCCTGGGTGCGGATGGAGACGCCGACCACCCATCCGGCGATGGTGAACGCGCTGATGGATGTGGCGGAGGCGGCGTTGCGCGCCGCCGGCGCCGAGATCACCCGCCATCCGGGCACCGACGGGTTCGGCGACACGCTGGTGGCGCTCACCCCCGGCCGGGAGGCGGCGGACGGGCGGATCGGGCTGATCGCCGGCCATCTGGACACGGTCTGGGATCCCGGCACGCTGGCGCGGATGCCGTTCCGGGTGGAGGGCGATCGCGCCGGCGGGCCGGGGATTTTCGACATGAAGGCGGGCAGCTTTCTGGCGCTGCACGTGTTCTGCGCGCTGCTGCGCCAGGGGGTGCCGACCGCGCGTCCGCTGGTGCTGCTGCTGACGCCGGACGAGGAGGTGGGATCGCCGAGCTCGCGCGCGCATATCGAGCGCGCGGCGCGGTGCGCCGCCTGGGCGCTGATCCCCGAACCCGCCGGGGCGGGCGGCGCCTGCGTGACCGCGCGCAAGGGGGTGGGGCGGTTCGTGCTGCGGGTAACCGGGCGCGGGGCTCATGCCGGCAACGGGTTTGCCGATGGCGCCTCGGCAGTGGTGGAGCTGGCCGAGCAGATCCGTGCCGTCCATGCGATGGTCGATCAGGACCGCGGGGTGACCTTGAACGCCGCCCCGGTGTGGGGCGGCACGCGGCCGAACGTGATCGCGCCGGAGGCGGGCTGCGAGATCGATCTGCGAGTGAGCACCGCCGCGGATGGGGCGGCGATGGAGACGGCGCTGCGGGGCCTGTCGGCGCGCACCAAGGGCTGCGCGGTGGCGGTGGAGGGGGGGATGAACCGCCCGCCCTATGCCGAGACGGCGGCGGGGCTGGGGCTCTACGAGGTGGCGCGAGAGGTGGCGCACGGGCTCGGGATGAAGCTGCCGAAGCAAAGCCGCGGCGGCGGATCGGATGGCAATTTCACCGCCGCCCTGGGGGTGCCGACGCTGGACGGGCTCGGCTGCCCGGGCGGCGGGGCGCATGTCGCCTCCGAGCATATTCTTTGGCCCGAGCTGGGCCGGCGGGCGGCGTTGCTGGCGGGGATTCTGGAGGCGCTGGGGTAGGGCGCCGGCCGCCGCCGGCGCC
>DAHWNE010000263.1 GCA_027340195.1 Acetobacteraceae bacterium
CCGCCCCCGCATGACCGCCGCCTTCCCCGCCCCCGTCCCCGAAGCGGCGGTGGACGCCCCCCTGATCCTCGCGCTGCCGAAAGGCCGCATCCTCGCCGAATGCGGCGCCCTGCTCGCCCGCGCCGGCATCGAACCGGCCGCCGACTACGCCGACGAATCCTCCCGCCGCCTGCGCTTTCCCACCAACGATCCGCAGCTCGACGTGGTGCGGGTGCGCCCGTTCGACGTCGCCACCTTCGTCGCCTTCGGCGCCGCCGCGCTCGGCATCTGCGGGGCCGACGTGCTGATGGAGTTCGACTACCCGGAGATCTACGCCCCGCTCGACCTCGGCATCGGCCGCTGCCGCATCGCCGTGGCCGAACCCGCCGCCACCGCCGGCGGCGACGATCCGGCCCGCTGGTCCAGCGTGCGCGTCGCCTCCAAATACCCCGCCGTCACCCGCCGCCATTTCGCCGCCCGCGGCATCCAGGCCGAGGTGGTGGCGCTGTCGGGGGCGATGGAACTCGCCCCCGGCCTCGGCCTCTCCCGCCTGATCGTGGACCTGGTGCAGACCGGCTCGACCCTGAAGGCCAACGGGCTGGTGGAGACCGAGACCATCGCCGAGGTCACCTCCCGGCTGATCGTCAACCGCACCGCGCTCAAGACCCGCCCGGAGGCGATCGGCGCCTGGATCGCCCGCTTCCGCGCCGCGCTGGGCTGACCCCGCCATGATCCGCCTCGCCACCACCGATCCCGGGTTCGAGGCCCGGTTCGCCGCGCTGCTCGGCATGGCCCGCGAGACCACCGAGGCGGTGGATGCGGCGGTCGCGGCCATCCTGGCCGCGGTGCGCGCCGAGGGCGATGCCGCGGTGATCGAAGCCACGGCGCGGTTCGACCGGCTCACGCTCACCCCGGCCAGCTTGCGCATCGCGGACGAGGAGATCGCCCGTGCCGTGGCCGCCATCCCGGCCCCGCTCGCCGCCGCGCTCGATCTCGCCGCCGGGCGGATCGAGGCGTTCCACCGTGCCCAGCTGCCGGAAGATCTGGCCACCACCGATGCCGCGGGCCTCACGCTCGGGATGCGCTGGACGCCGCTCGATGCGGTCGGTCTCTACGTGCCCGGCGGCAAGGCGGCCTACCCGTCCTCGGTGCTGATGAATGCCATCCCGGCGCGCATCGCCGGGGTGGCGCGGGTGGCGATGTGCGTGCCCACCCCGGACGGGGTCACCAACCCGCTGATCCTGGCCGCCGCGCATCGCGCCGGGGTGCACGAGATCTATCGCATCGGCGGCGCCCAGGCGGTGGGCGCGCTGGCCTACGGCACCGCCTCCATCGCCCCGGTGGACCGCATCGTCGGCCCCGGCAACGCCTATGTGGCCGAGGCCAAGCGCCAAGTGTTCGGCCGGGTCGGCATCGATTCCATCGCCGGCCCGTCGGAAGTGGTGATCCTCGCCGATGCCGCCAACCGACCGGAGCTGGTGGCGATGGACCTGCTGGCGCAGGCCGAGCACGACGAGGCCGCGCAATCCATCCTCATCACCGACAGCGCCGCCCTCGCCGACGCGGTGTCCGCCGCGGTGGCCGCCGCCCTGCCCGGCCTCCCCCGCCAGGCCATCGCCGGCGCCTCGTGGGCGACGCATGGCGCGATCATCCTGGTCCGCGACTGGACCGAGGCAGCTGGGCTGGTCAACCGCCTCGCCCCCGAGCACCTGGAACTGCTGCTGGCCGATCCCGATCCGGTGTTCGCCCAGGTGCGTCACGCCGGCGCGATCTTCCTGGGTCCCTGGTGTCCGGAGGCGGTGGGCGATTACGTCGCCGGCCCCAACCATGTGCTGCCGACCGGGCGCACCGCGCGGTTCGCCTCCGGTCTCTCGGTCTATGACTTCCTCAAGCGCACCACCTGGGTGCGGGCCGACCGGGCGGCGCTGGCAGCGGTCGGGCCGGCGGCGGTGGCGTTGGCCGAAGCCGAGGGGCTGGACGCGCACGCCCGCTCGATCGCGCTGCGGCTGGGGTGAACGGGCGGATGCGATGCGGGCGTGCCGGACGCTTCCGTCACGGCAACCGCTCGCCGCGATCGTAGCGCCGCCACGCGCTCATCTGCAGCGCCGAGGTCAGGCAATGCACCACCACCGGCCGCGTGCGCAGCGAAAGCGCATGCGCGATCGCCGGTTCCACCTCGGCCTCGGTCCGCACCGTGATCCCCTCGGCGCCGAAGCTGCGGGCCCAGGCGGCGAAATCGGGGTTGGTCAGGCGCATCGTGCTCATGAACGGCCGGCCGGGATAGCGGACATGGGTGTGCATCCCGATCGTGCCGTACATCCCGTTGTCGGAGATGATCATCACCGGCGCCACGCCGTACTGCATCGCGGTGGCGATCTCGTTGCCCATCATCAACGCCCCGCCGTCGCCCAGGAACGCCACCACCTGCGTCCCCGGACGGCGCAGCGCCGCCGCCACCGCCATCGGCATCCCCGAGCCCATCGCGCCCACCACCGAGGACAGGAACATCTGCCCCGGCTTGAAGCCGATGTAGCGATGGATGAAGGAACCGAAATTGCCGGCATCCGACGTCACCGTCGCATCCGCCGCCAAATGCCGGTCCACCGCGCAGACCACGGCGGCGAAATTGACCCCATCGGGGGCCGGCTCCCAGACCGGCTCCAGCAGCGCGCGATGGATCGCGTGCAGCCCCGCCACCCAGCCGCGCCGCTTCTCCGCCCCCGCCGGCGCGCCGCGCGCGAGCAGGGCGCGGATCACCTCCACCGGCGCGCAGGCGAGGCCGAGTTCCGGCCGCCAGACCCGCCCGATCTCGTTCGCATCCGGCCAGACATGCAGGAACGGAAGCTGCGGCTCCGGCGCCGCCGGAAAGCGGTAGGATTGGCTGACCGTGTCGGTCATCCGCTCGCCCAGCGCCAGCATCAGATCGGCCTTCTGCATCTCCCCGATCAGCTTCGGCGGCACGCGGATGCCCATGTAGCCGCCGTAGTTCGGATGCGCGGCATCGAACAGCTGCGGCCGACGATGGGTGGGCGAGATCGGCAGCACCCAGCGCTCGGCCAGTTCCCGCAGCGCATCGAGGGCGGCGGGATCGGCCACCGCATCGGCCGCCATCGCCCCGCCCACCAGCACCA
>DAHWNE010000273.1 GCA_027340195.1 Acetobacteraceae bacterium
CGGTGCTGGCCGCCTGCGGCGCGCGGGTGGTGGCGCTGGAGGACGATCCGGCCCTGCGCGCCCGCGCGGCGACCGCGCTCGCCGAACACGCCCCGGGGGTGGAGCTGGTGGCCGGCCCGCCCGCCGCCGGCTGGCCCGCCGGCGCCCCCTATGACCTGATCCTGATCGAAGGCGCGGTGCCGGAGATCCCCCCCGCGCTGGGCGGGCAGCTGCGCGCCTCCGGCGGGCGGCTGGTGGCGGTGCGCCTGGCCGACGGCATCGGCCAGGCGGTGCTGGCCGAGCCGGTGGCGGGCGAGCTGCGGGTCCGGCCGATGTTCGACTGCTCCACGGCGCCGCTGCCGGCCCTGCGCCGGGCGCCGAGCTTCGTCTTCTGAGCCGGCAAGGCGGCGCGCCATGAGCCGGACCGAGAGCCTGTGCTGGAGCGGCGGCCTCGCGGGGCTGGCGCTCGGGGGGTGGCTGATCGCGGTAGTCGCGCCGGCTTCGGTCTGGGCGCGCTGGCCGCTCTCCGCGCCCGTCACGCTGGCGCTGATCCTGGTGGCCGCGATCTATCTGCGCGGCGGGCGGGCGGAACCGGCGGGGCGGCGCAGCGCGTTCCTCGGCGGGCTGGCGGCGGTGTTCCTGGCCCTGCAATCGCCGCTGGCGGCGATGGCGCCGCATTCCTTCGCCATCGACGCGCTCGTGCAGATGCTGCTGCGCACCGTGGCGCCGGCGCTGCTGGTGCTGGCCGCGCCGATGCCGGCGCTGCGCGCGGGCCTCGGCCTGCCGCCGGCCCGCCGGCGCTGGCCGTTGGGCGGGGCGACGGTGGCCACGCTGGTGTTCGTCGGCGCCGCATATTTCTGGGCCTGGCCGGCGGCGCGCGACTGGGCGGTGCTGAGCGCCACCGGGCGGGCGGCGATGGCGGCCTGCTTCCTGGGGAGCGGATTGCTGTTCTTCCGCACCCTGTTCGACCTGCGCCCGGAGCCGGCGGGACCGGGCATCGGCACCCGGCTGCTGATGGTCTGGGGGGCCGAGCTCGGCAACGTGGTGCTGGGGTATTTCCTCACCTATGTCAGCGTGCCGCTCTACCCCGCCTACGCCGCGCGCGGGCTGTGGTTCGGCGTCTCGGGCATGACCAACCAGATCTACGGCGGGCAGACCTGGTGGCTCTGCGACACCGCGGCGATCGGGCTGGCGGCGATGGTGGTGATATTCCGCTGGGCCGGGGACGAGGACCGGCTGCGGGGCCGGCGCCACTGG
Source organism: Acetobacteraceae bacterium (assembly GCA_027340195.1). Taxonomy (GTDB): domain Bacteria; phylum Pseudomonadota; class Alphaproteobacteria; order Acetobacterales; family Acetobacteraceae; genus JAJZVS01. The sequence continues at coordinate 1,237 of DAHWNE010000273.1, forward strand.
CTGGAGCACGACCCGGCGACGCGCCAAGCCCGCCAGCGCGCCGCCAACCGGCGGGTGGTGTTCGGGCTGCTGGGATTCGTGACCATGATCCTGGGCGTGATCGGCGCCTCGGTGGCGGTCTATGAGGTGGGCTATCACCGCGCGGTGGGTCATGGGCCGACGGTGTCGGTGAATCAGATTCCGTAGCCCGCGTTCGGGTTCATCCCGCCGGCAGCCGCACCACGAAGCGCGCGCCTCCCTCCGGGCGGTTGCCGGCGGTGATGCGCCCGTGCAGCGCCTCCACGATCTGCCGCGAGATCGCCAGCCCCAGACCCGAATGCTGCCCGAACCGCTCCTCGCGCGGGCGTTCCGAGTAGAAGCGGTCGAACACCTGCTCGAACTTGCCTTCCGGGATGCCGGGCCCCTCGTCCTCCACCGCGATCTCCACCGCGCCGTCCACCACCGCCCCGCGCAGGAAGATGCGCCCGTCGGGGGGGCTGAAGGATTCCGCGTTGCCGATCAGGTTGCGCAGCACCTGCACCAGCCGGTCCTCCACCCCGCGCACCAGCAGCGGGCCTTCCGGCAGGTCCAGCACCATCCGCGCGTCATGCGGTCCCCGCGTCGTCTCGTGCAGCTCGACCAGGGTGCGCAGCATCGCCGCCACATCCACCGGCTCGGTCACCGTGCGCGACAATTCCGCATCCACCCGCGACGCATCGGAGACGTCGCTGATGAGCCGGTCGAGCCGGGTCACGTCCTCGGCCATGATCGCCAGCAGCTGGCGCCGGCGGTCCGGGTCCTCCATCCGCCGCAGGGTCTCGATGGCGCTGCGCAACGAGGACAGCGGGTTCTTGATTTCATGCGCCACGTCGGCGGCGAAGCGCTCGATCGCGTCCATCCGGTGCCACAGCGCCACCGCGGAATCGGCCAGCGCCACCGCCAGCGCCCCGATCTCGTCATGGCGGGTCAGCAGCGCGCGCGGGACCGAGCCGGTGCGCCCCTCGCCCTCGCGCATGTCCGCCGCCGCGTTGGCCAGCCGCAACAGCGGTCGGGCGATGGTGAGCGAGAGGTACCACGACATCAGCACCGTCAGCGCCAGCGCCAGCGCGAACAGGCCCAGGATCGAGGTGCGGATGGCGAACAGGGCGCGGTCCACCCCGCGCGCCTCGCGCGTCAGCAGGATGATGCCCACCGTCTGCTTGTCGCGCCGCACCGGCTCGGCGACCGTGATGAGCAGCCGGTTGGCGGCGGTGCGGCGGATATAGGGCGGCATCTCGCGGGACCGCTCGGCGCTGGCCAGGTGCAGCTGCCCGCCGCCGGCATCGCCGTCCAGCGCCGCGCCCTCGGTCGGCAGCGCGGTTTCCAGATGGTCGTAGAGCCAGTCGATCGCCGCCCGCAGCGGGCCGCGCGGACCGGCGGCGAACAGGCGGCGCGGCGGGCCGGTGCCGGCGAGGCCGAGGGCGGAATCGGCGATCACCGTCCCATCCGGGCCGTAGAGCCGCGCCTGCGCGTCCGGCGTGGGTTCGGTCAGCCGCCAGAGCAGCGGGCGGGCGATGGCGGGGATGATGCGCGCCTGGCCGGCCGCCACCGCCACCGCGGTCTGCGCCAGGGCGCCGGCATAGACGCGGTCCTGCTCGCGCAGCGCCGCCACCTCGTTCTCGAGCAGCCCGGTCTGGTACTGGTCCAGATACAGCAGGGCCGCCAGCAGCAGGACGAGCGGCAACACGTTGACCAGCAGCAGCCGGCGCGTGAGCGGGGAGATCCAGCGCGGTCGTGCCACGCCGCGGCGCGGCGGGGCCGCGTCCATCAATGCTCCTTGTAGCGGTAGCCGATGCCGTAGAGCGTCTCGATGCGCTCGAAGCTGTCGTCGCGGGCGCGGAACTTCTTGCGGATGCGCTTGATGTGGCTGTCGATCGTGCGGTCGTCCACGTAGATGTTGTCGCCGTAAGCGGCATCGATCAGCTGGTCGCGGCTTTTCACCATCCCCGGCCGCGCCGCCAGCGCCTTGACCAGCAGGAACTCGGTCACCGTCAGCTGGATGTCCTCGCCCCGCCACAGGCACTGGTGCTTGGTCTCGTCGAGGGCGAGGTCCCCGCGCACCATCACCCCTCCCGGCGCCGCGCCCGATCCCTCGGCGCGGGAGACCTCGTTGCGGCGCAGCAGGGCGCGGATGCGCTCGATCAGCAGCCGCTGGCTGAACGGCTTGCGGATGTAATCGTCGGCGCCGAGGCGCAGGCCCATGAGCTCGTCCACCTCCTCGTCCTTCGAGGTGAGGAAGATCACCGGCATCGCCGAGCGCGCGCGCAGCCGCTGGAGCAGCTCCATCCCGTCCATGCGCGGCATCTTGATGTCGAGCACCGCGAGATCGACCGGCCGCGCGGTAAGGCCCTGAAGGGCGCTTTCGCCGTCGGTGTAGGTGCGGACCTGATAGCCTTCCTGCTCGAGGGTCATGGTGACCGAGGTCAGGATATTGCGGTCGTCATCGACCAGGGCGATGGTCTGGGTCATCGGCGGAGTCCCGGTTGCGGGACCGAACATAGGGCGATGCCGCGCCCGGCGGCAGGGGGTGCACGATGAGTGACCAGCAACCGGCGCTGCGCGCCGCGCCGACGGCGAGGCTGCTGCTGCGCGCCGCCCGGGTGGGGACCTTGGCGACCAGCGACGAGGGGACGCCGTTCGCCTCCCTGGTCACGCCGGCCACGGCGCCCGATCTGACGCCGTTGCTGCTGCTGTCGGACCTGGCCGCGCATACGCGGCATCTGCGCGCCGACCCGCGCTGCACGCTGCTGGTCCAGGGCGCGGCGGTGGAGATCAACCCGCAGACCGCGCCGCGGGTGAGCGTGACGGCCCGGGCCGAGATCACCGACGATCCCGACCTCCGCGCCCGCTTCCTCGCCATCCACCCCTATGCGGCCCAATACGCGGGCTTCGCCGATTTCCACCTCTGGCGGCTGGAGATCGACCGGGCGCTGTTCGTGGGCGGCTTCGCCCGCGCGGCCCGGGTGCGGGCGGCCGATCTGCGCCCGGACCGGGCGGCCACGGCGGCGATCGCGGCGGCCGAGGCGGCGATCCTCGCCCGGGTTCCCCGCGCCGCCGACGGAAGGCGGGCGGTGTGCGTGGATGCGGACGGATTCGATCTGGCCGATGACGCCGCCTCGGTCCGGGTGGCGTTCGCCGCGCCGGCGGGGGATGCGGCGGAGGCCGAGGCGCGGCTGCGCGCCGGGTTGGGCTGACCCGCCGGTCAGTGCCCGCCGGCGGCGGCGGAGAAATCCGGGGCGCTTAGGCCGGAGGCTTCCAGCTGCGCCACCAGCGCCGCCTTCAGCCGCGCGAGCCCCGCCGCATCCGCCGCCTCGGCGCGGGCCACCAGCACCGCCTGGGTGTTCGAGGCCCGCAGCAGCCACCACCCGTCGGCGGTGCGCACCCGCACCCCGTCGGTCTCCGCCACCTCGGCCCCGGCCGCGCGCAGCCGCGCGGCCACTTCCGAGATCACCGCGAATTTACGGGTCTCGTCGCACGCGAAGCGCAATTCGGGGGTGTTGACCACCGCGGGCAACGCCTCCCGCGCCGCCGAGAGCCGGCCCGGGAGCCGGGCGATCACGCCCAGCGCGCGCACCGCGGCGTAGAGCGCGTCGTCGAACCCGTACCAGCGATCGGCGAAGAAGATATGCCCCGACATCTCGCCGGCGAGCGGGGCGCCGGTCTCGGCCATCTTCGCCTTGATGAGGCTGTGGCCGGTCTTCCACATCAGGGGCGCCCCGCCGGCGCGCGCGACCTCGTCGAACAGCACCTGGCTGGCCTTCACATCGGCGATGATGGTGGCGCCGGGATGGGTCGCCAGCACGTCGCGCGCCAACAGCACCAGCAGCTGGTCGCCGAACAGGATGGCGCCGGTATCGTCCACCAGGCCGATGCGGTCGGCATCGCCGTCGAAAGCGACGCCGACGTCGGCGCCACGGGACCGGACCTCGGCGATCAGCTGGGCGAGATTGGCGGCGACCGTGGGGTCCGGGTGGTGGGCGGGGAAGCGTCCGTCGATGTCCCCGTTGAGGACGGTATGGGTGCCCGGCAGGCGCGCCACCAGCCGCGCGAGGACCTCCCCGGCGGCGCCGTTGCCGTTGTCCCAGACCACGTGGAGGGCGCGGTCGCCGCCGTCCCAATCCTGGGCGAGGCGGGCGACATAGGCGGCGGCGACGTCGATGTCGCGGCTTGTGCCGGTGGCCGGGTCCCAGTCGCCGGCGGCGGCCTGGGCGCCGAGCGCGGTGATCTGGCGGCCGAAGAACGGCTTGCCGCCCGCCATCATCTTGAAGCCGTTATGGGTGGGCGGGTTGTGGCTGCCGGTGACCATCACCGCGGCATCGGTCCGTTCGGTGGTGGCGGCGTAATACAGCATGGGCGTGGGGCCGCGGCCGACGCGCAGCACCTCGGCGCCGGCATCGACCAGGCCGGCGAGGAGGGCGGTTTCGAGCTCGGGGCTGGAGAGGCGCCCGTCGTAGCCGACGGCGATGCGGCGTCCGCCGGCGCGGCGGACCAGGGTGGCGAGGCAGCGGCCGATGGCGGTGGCGTCGGCCGGGTGGAGGGTTTCGCCGACGATGCCGCGGATGTCGTATTCGCGCAGGATCGAGGGGTGGAAGATGTGGGGGGCGGACATCGGCGGGGTGGGCTCCGTGCGGCGTGGGGCGAAGATAGGCGGGATCGGGGGGAGCTGCACGCGGGGGCGGCCGGATCGCTCACCCCTCCACATAGCGGCGCAGGAACGCCCGCACCGAGGCGGCCAGCTCGGGGTGCTTCAGCGCGAAGGCGATCTGCGCCTCCAGGAACCCCGCCTTGTCGCCGCAGTCGAAGCGGCGGCCCTCGTAGCGGAGCCCGTGGAAGGGCTGGCGGCCGATCAGGCGGGCCATGCCGTCGGTCAGCTGCACCTCGCCCCCGGCGCCGCGGTCCATGCGCGCGAGTTCGCCGATCACCTCCGGCATCAGCACGTAGCGGCCGATGATCGAGAGGGTTGAGGGGGCCTCGGCGGGTTTCGGCTTCTCGACGAGGCCGGTGACCTCCACCAGCCGCCCGTCATCGGCGCCGGTTTTCAGGATCCCGTAGCGGCTGGTGTGCTCGCGCGGCACCTCGGTCACCGCCACCACGTTGCCGCCGGTCTGGCGATAGGCGGCGGCGAGCTGGGCAAGGCACGGGGTGTCGGCCAGCACCAGGTCGTCGGGCAGCAGGACCGCGAACGGATCGTCGCCGATGAAGGCGCGCGCGCACCAGATGGCG
>DAHWNE010000246.1 GCA_027340195.1 Acetobacteraceae bacterium
GCCGCCGAGCTGCAGCCCGATGATGGTGATGACCGGCACCAGCGTGTTCTTCAGCGCATGGCCGAAATAGATGCTCCGCGCCCGCAGCCCGCGCGCGCGGGCGAACTTGATGTAGTCCGCGCGCAGCACTTCCAGCATCTCGGCGCGCACCACCCGCATGATGAGGGTGAGTTCGAACATCCCGAGCGTGATCGACGGCAGCACCAGCGCGCGCAGCCCGGAGAGGGTGAGGAATCCGGTGGTCCAGAACCCCAGATGCACCACATGCCCGCGCCCGAAACTGGGCAGCCAGCCCAGCTGCACCGAGAAGGTGAGGATCAGCAGCACGCCGATCAGAAACGTGGGCAGCGACACGCCGAGCAGGCTGCCCACCATCAACGCGCGCGAGACCCATGATCGCGGCCAGATGCCGGCATAGACACCGGCCGGGATCGCCACCAGCACCGCCAGCAAGGTGGCGGTGAAGGCCAGTTCCAGCGTGGCCGGCAGGCGCTGGGCGAACAGCGTGGCGACCGGCTCGCCCACCCGGTAGCTGATGCCGAAATTGCCGTGCAGCGCGTTCCAGAGGAAGCGGAAGAACTGCACGTAGGCGGGTTGGTCCAGCCCCAGCTTGTGCATCAGCTCGGCGCGATGGGCGTCGGAATAATCCTGCCCCAGCATCGCCCCGATCGGGTCGCCCACGTAGCGGAACATGGCGAAGGCGATCACGCCGACCGCGATCAGGACCGGAATCGCCTGCAACAGGCGGGCGAGGATGAAGACGATCATCGAACCTCGGACGCGGTGGACCCGGTCCCCCGACTCCAGTCCACCACCAGCGTGTAGCCCACGCCCAGCAGGACCGGCCCCAGGAAGATGCCGAGCAGGCCGAACCCGAGCGCACCCCCCAGCACGCCGAGCACGCTCAGCAGATACGGCAGGGCGGCGCCGCGGGCAATGAACCAGGGGCGGATCACCTGATCCGCCCCGCCCACCGCGACCAAACCCCACAGCGCCAGGAACGCGGCATGGCCGGGCGCGTCACGGGCCAACAGCCAGAGTGCGGCGGGACCCCAGACCAGCGGCGCGCCCACCGGCAGCAGCGCGAGCAGGCCGGTGACCACCCCGAGCAGCATCGGGCGCGGCACCCCGGCCAGCGCCAGGCCGGCGGCCATCAGCAGCCCCTGGATCAGCGCGGTTCCGATCAGCCCCAGCACCACGCCGCGCACCGTGGCGCCGGTCAGCGCCAGCAGCCGGGCCGCCCCGGGCCCGCCGATGCGCGCGCCGAGTCGCACCAGGCCGGCCGCCAGCGCCTCGCCGTGCAGATAGAAAAAGAACGCCACGAACAGGGCGAAGCCGAACATCAGCACCCCGCCGGCGATGCTGAGCAGAAGCCGCAGCGCCACCTCCAGCGCCAGCCCGAAATAGGGTTGCAGCGCCGCCAGCGCCGCCGAGATATCCACCGCCCAGCGGTTCCACACGTCCGACAGCGCGCCGCCCAGCACCGGCAGCGCGCGCACCCAGTCCGGCGCCGGCGGCAGGCCGGCGGCCAGGCTCGCCAGCACGGCGGCGCGCAGCTGGGCCGCGCTGGCCTCTCCCGCCGGCGCGGCGAGCACGATCGGAACCACGATCACCACCGCGGCCAGCACCACCATCGCCAGCCCCGCGGCGGGACCTCCGATCACCCGGCGCAGCACGGCGAACACCGGCCAGGTGGTGAATACCAGGATGCCGGCCCACAGCAGGGCGGACAGGAACGGCAGCAGCACCAGCGCGCAGCCGCCGCCGAGCGCGCCCAGCAGCAGCCACAGCAGGGCACGTTCCAGGCCGGGGGAGTCTTTGCAGACCGGTGGGGTGGGCGTAAGCACCGACGCATCGTAGCCGCCCCGCATCGCGCCGGGGAAGGCTCCCGCGCCGGGAGGAACCGATGCCACGCTTCGCCGCCAACCTGTCGATGATGTTCAACGAGGTGCCGTTCCTCGACCGGTTCGATGCCGCCGCCCGCGCCGGCTTCAAGGGCGTGGAGTTCTTGTTTCCCTACGACCACCCGGCCGCCGAGATCCGCCGCCGCCTGGATGCCAACGGGCTGACCCTGGCCCTGTTCAACATGCCCCCCGGCGACTGGGCCAAGGGCGAGCGCGGCCTTGCCGCCCTGCCCGGACGGCAGTCCGAGTTCCGCGACGGCGTCGCTCGCGCCCTCGACTACGCCGCCGCCCTGGGCGGGCGACTGGTGCATTGCATGGCCGGCATCCCGCCCGCCGGCACCGCCCCCGTCACCGCCGCCGCCTGCTACGCCGCCAACCTCGCCTGGGCCGCCGAGCAGGCCGCCGCGGCGGGGGTGAAGCTCGCGATCGAGCCGATCAACCACCGCGACATGCCGGGCTATTTCCTCAACACCCAGGCGCAGGGCGCGGCGGTGGTGGAGGCGATCGGGCGCGATCGCATCGGGCTGCAATTCGACCTCTACCATGTCCAGGTGACCGAGGGCGACATAACCAAGCGGATGGAGCTCCACCTGCCGCTGATCGTGCATACGCAGATCGCCGACGTGCCGGCGCGCAACGAGCCGGGGACCGGCGAAATCGCCTGGGACTTCGTGTTCGCGCGGATGGACGCGCTGGGCTACGCGGGCTGGGTCGGCTGCGAATACCGCCCGGCCGGAGACACCGTGGCCGGGCTTTCCTGGATCAAGCGCTTCACCGCCTGACCGTTTCCTATCGACAGGAGATATCCGCGCATGAAGATCGGTTTCATCGGCCTCGGCATCATGGGCCGCCCCATGGCGCTCAACCTGAAAGCCGCCGGCCACACGCTCGCGGTGCCCGAGCGGGCCAGCCTGACCGCGGAGATCCGCGCCGCCGCCAGCGTGCTGGCGGATGCGCGGGCGGTCGCCGCCGCCTCCGAGGTGGTGATCCTGATGGTCCCCGACACGCCCGACGTGGAGGCGGCGCTGTTCGGCCCCGGCGGGGCCGCGGCCGGCCTGAAGCCCGGTTCGCTGGTGATCGACATGTCCTCGATTAGCCCGATCGAGACCAAGGCGTTCGCGGAGAAGATCGCCGCCCTCGGGTGCGAGTATGTCGATGCCCCGGTCTCCGGCGGCGAGGTGGGGGCGAAGAACGCGTCGCTCACCATCATGGCCGGCGGGAGCGAGGCCGGTTTCGCCCGCGCGAAACCGCTATTCGACGTGATGGGCAAGAACATCACCCATGTTGGCCCGGTGGGGGCGGGGCAGACCTGCAAGGTCGCCAACCAGATCATCGTCGCGCTGAACATCCAGGCGGTATCGGAGGCGCTGGTCTTCGCCGCCCGCGCCGGCGCCGACCCGGCCAAGGTGCGCCAGGCGATCTCGGGCGGGTTCGCCGCCTCGCGCATCCTGGAGCTGCACGCCGAGCGCATGATCCAGGGCACGTTCGATCCGGGGTTCCGCATCAGGCTGCACCAGAAGGATTTGAATCTGGCGCTGTCCTCGGCGCGGGCGCTCAATCTCTCGCTGCCTAATACCGCGATCGCGCAGCAGCTGATGTCGTCCTGCGCGGCGCACGGCGAGGGCGAGCAGGACCATTCGGTGCTGATCAAGGCGATCGAGCGGTTGGCTCATTTCTCGATCCGGGACGGCAAATAACCGGGTTCTGAGCGCGGCCCCGCCGGGGGAGACGGGTCGCACCGGGTGCGATTGTCCATTGCCAGCGCGTCCGCGGATGGTTAACGTGGCGGGTCAAGGCCCGGCGATCGCGCCGGGCGCCGCCACAACCATCGGGGCAGGGCTCGGCGATGTCGATGCGCTTCAACGAAATCGGGCAGCAGCTGCGCGCCTTCCGGCTCGAATCCGGGATGCGGGCGGAGGAGATCGCGGCCCGGCTCGGCGTCTCCCGCGCCGCGCTCTATCGCTACGAAAAAGGCGATGTCATCAAGCTCGACACCATCAAGCGGCTGGCCGAGCTGCTGAAAATCTCGCCGCTGTCGCTGCTGGGCATCGGCATCGAGTACTATAGTCGCGCGGTGGGCTATTTCGAGCGGCTGCGCCAGCTCGAGGAAGCCACCGACCAGATCCTGGAGATCCTGGGGCCGCTCAACTACCTCACCACCTCCGAGGCGGTGGATCTGGCGCTGGCCGAAGCTTTCGACGAGTTGGCCGAGCGCGCGGGCCCCGAGCGTGCCGCCATGCGCAGCCAGGGCGAGCAGGTGCTGGGCGTGCTGGCGGCCCGCAAGCGGCTCTATCAGCTGCGCCGGCCGAACATCATCTGCATGGTGAGCATCACCGACGTGCGCCGGCTGCTCGAACAGGGCATCACCGGCGGCATGGCGGTCTCCGACCGGGTGCGGCGGATCGGCCGGCAGGTGGCGGCCACCGAGATCGAGAACATGGCCGCGCTGATGGAGGCCGAGCCGATGGGGCTGCAATTCGGCCTGCTCGCCGGCGCC
>DAHWNE010000285.1 GCA_027340195.1 Acetobacteraceae bacterium
CCGAGCTATCGCGGCGAGTTCGTGTCCTTCGAGGCCGCCTATATGCGCCCCAAGCCGGTGGGCGGCAGCGTGCCGATCGTGATCGGCGGGCATTCGCCGGCGGCGGCGCGGCGCGCGGGACGGCTGGCGGACGGGTTCTTCCCCGCCCGCGGCTGCCCGCCCGAGCTCATGGACGCACTGCGCGAAGGCGCCGCCGAGGCCGGGCGCGATCCCGCCGCGATCGAGATCACGGTGAGCGCGCCCGAGGACCTGGACCAGATCCCCCGGTTGGCCGAGGCGGGCGTCAGCCGGGTGCTGGTGCCGGTGATGGCCAATACCGGGGTTACCCGCCCGATCGCCGGCCCCGAGGACCTCGGCGCCTGGGCGGAGGTGATCGCCCGCTACGCCTGAGCGGGCGGGGCGGCACGCTCACCGATGAAACCGCGTCTCCGCCTGCCAAGGCCGGCGGGTGTCAGGCCGTGAGGTTCACCCCGCCCGGCTTGGACGAAGCCGCCGCCTGGGCGGCGTTGGCGGCGGGTTCCACCCCGTGATCCCCATCGCCATCCGCCTTGCCGGATTTCGGCTTGGCGATGGCGCCGGGGTGGTGCAGCGGGGCCGCGGACACGGCGCTGATCGAACTCATGCGGACAATCCCATGCTGGGCGGCGTCCTGCCGCGACGGGCCCGGCCGGATCGGCCGTCGGCTTCGGGCATTCTGACGCGGAAGGGTTACCGCTTCGCTAACCGCTCGCGGGCGGATCGGCCTCCGCCGCCTCCACCCCGCGCAGCGTCGCCGGCGCGGTCTGCAGGAAGCGGGCGAATTCATAGACCGTGGTATCCTGCTGCTCCCAGCAATAATAGCCCCCGCAATCGCGCGGGCGCGCCGGATAGACGCTGCACATCCGGTCCTCGCCCAGGAACTGGCAGGTCTCGTAGCCGGCCTTGATGCGCGGGCGGCCCTTGCGCGGGCGCGCCACGATATGCGCCCGCTCGAACGCCGGCACGCTGAGGCCCAGGAACTTCGCCAGCCGGCGGATGTCGGCGCGCGAGACCTCGACATACCCGGCCTGCCGGCAGCACAGGCTCGGGCAGCGCAGGCAATCCAGCTTGGCATCGGTCATGCGGCAAATCTGCCACGCCGCGCGCGTTCCCGACAGACCCGCCCGGCGCGCCGCGCACGGCCGGGTTCCGGAATTGCCTTTCCTTCGCCATGATGCGCGTGGGTAATAAGTGGCGCCACCGCTCCGCCGACCCGATATGATGATGCGCAAGGCTCCGGCCTTCCCCGCTGCCCCGAATTCCGCCTCGCTCGCGCTCGACGCGCCGCTCGCGATTCCGCGGCTGGCCCGCCAGCGGGCGATGTTCGCGGTGCTCTGCTTCGTCTGGGGCACCACCTGGCTGGCGATGAAGATCGGCATCGCCACCGTGCCGCCGGGGCTGTTCGCCGGCACCCGCTGGGTGGTGGCGGGGCTCGCGCTGCTGGCCTGGCGGCGCGCGCAGGGCCATCACATCGGCATCCCGCGCCGGCTGTTCCCCCGCCTGCTGGTGGCCTCGGTGCTGCTGATCTCCTGCAACCAGGTGATCCAGCTCTACGGGCTGCGCTACGTGCCGGCGGGGCTCGCCACCGTCATCTCCTCGGCGCTGACGCCGATCTCCCTGCTGGGGTTCGGGGTGATGGCGGGGCAGGAGCGGTTCTCCGCCCGGCAGGGTTGGGCGCTGGCGCTGGGGGTGGCCGGCATCCTGATGCTGTTCGGTCCCAAGGCGCTGGCCGGCCGGCTGGGCTGGCCGGAGGTCGCGGGCGCCGGCGGGGTCATCATCGGCACCCTCTGCTACTCGGCCGGGTCGATCCTGGCGCGGCCGATGATGCGCACCATCCCGGCCGCCGACGTGGCGGCGCTGACCAACCTGCTGGGCGGCGGGCTGCTGCTGGCCGGGTCGCTGGCGTTCGAGCCGGGGTCCTGGACGGCGGCCACCGGGCTCGCCTGGGGCTGGCCGGCGTTCGGGGCGTGGCTCTATCTGCTGCTGCCCGGATCGCTGGGGGCGACCATGATCTACTGGCTGCTGGTGCGGGACTGGGGCGCGAGCCGGACCGGCACCTATGCCTTCGTCTCTCCGGTGGTGGGGGTGCTGGCGGCGATGGCGCTGTTCGGCGAGCATGTGGGGCTGGCCGATGTTGCCGGCATGACGCTGATGCTGGGCGCGGCGGGGCTGGTGCTGCGGCGCTGACCGCCGCCCTCGGCGCGCCCGGCCGGCTCTGCTACAGCCCGCCCATGGACCTCGTGCCGCCGCTGCCCGAACCCTCCACCCGCGCCCTGATCCTGCGGCTCTGGCGCGAGGAGATCCGCGCCCATCTGCCGCGGCTGCTGGTCATTCTGCTGCTCACCACCATCATGGCCGCCGCCACCGCGCTCTACCCGGTGGTGATCGACCACGCCTTCACCATGTTCACCCGCAAGGACCCGCGCATCCTCTATCAGGTGCCGGCGCTGGTGGTGATCATCACCGGCATCAAGGCGCTGGCCCAGTACAGCCAGAACGTGGAAGTCCAGCGCACCGTCTTGCGCATCATCCGCGGCTTGCAGCTGCGCATGTTCGCCCATCTCACCGCCGCCGACCTGGCGCGGGTGGAGCGCGAGGCGCCGGCCCAGCTCGCGGCCCGCTTCACCACCGATGCCACCGTGATCCGCGACGCGCTGACGCGCGCCGTCAACGGGCTGGCCGACAGCCTGACCCTGGTCGGGCTGATCGGCTCGATGCTGTATCTGGACTGGGAACTCTGCCTGATCGGCGCGGTGCTCTATCCGCTGGCCGCGCTGCCGATCCAGCGCATCGGCCGGCGGGTCCGCCGCGCCTCCGGCGGGATGCAGGAGCGCATGGGCGAGGCGGCGGCGATGCTGAACGAGAGCTTCGCCCAGGCCCGCACCGTGCGCGCCTACGGGCTCGAGGACGCCGAGACCGCGCGCGCCGATCGCGCCTTCATGGCGCTCTATCGCGCGCTGCTGCGCATGAGCCGCTCGCGCGCCGCGGTGGACCCGGTGCTGGAGGTGCTGGGCGGGGCGACGGTCGCGCTGGTGATCGGCTTCGCCGGGTGGCGGGCGGCCGAGGGCGGGCATTCGATCGGCAATTTCACCGGCTTCGTGGCCGCGCTGCTGATCGCGTCGCGCCCGCTGCGCGCGCTGGGCACCTTGAACGCGGCGGTGCAGGAGGGGGTGGCGGGGCTGATCCGGGTGTTCGCGGTGATCGACGAACCGCCCGGCATCGCCGACCGGCCCGGCGCCCGCCCGCTGCCGGAGGGACGCGGCGAAGTGGTGTTCGAGGACGTGCAGTTCGCCTACGCCGACGGCCGCGCGGGGCTGGACGGGCTCAGCTTCACCGCCGCCCCCGGCACCACCGTCGCCCTGGTCGGCCCGTCGGGCGCGGGCAAATCCACCGCGCTGGCGCTGATCCCCCGGCTGCACGAGGCCACCGCCGGGGTGGTGCGGATCGACGGGGTGGATGTGCGCGCCATCCGCCTGGCCAGCCTGCGCGGCGCGATTGCGTATGTGGGGCAGGACGCGCTGCTGTTCGACGATACCATCGCCGCCAATATCCGCATCGGCCGGCCGGGCGCGTCCGATGCCGAGCTCCGCGCCGCCGCCGAGGCCGCCGCCGCCGGCTTCATCGCCGCGTTGCCGGAGGGCTACGCCACCCGCGTCGGCCCCGGCGGGCAGCGCCTGTCCGGCGGGCAGCGGCAGCGGGTGGTGCTGGCCCGCGCCCTGCTGCGCAACCCGCGCATCCTGCTGCTGGACGAGGCGACCAGCGCGCTGGATACACGCACCGAACAGGACATCCAGGCAGCGCTACGCACGGTCGCGCGCGACCGCACCACATTGACCATCGCACACCGCCTGTCCACGGTGATCGACGCTGACGAGATCCTGGTGCTGGTCGAAGGGCGCGTCGCCGAACGCGGGCAGCACGCCGAACTGGTGGCGCGGGGCGGCGTCTATGCCCGCATGTGGGCGATGCAGGCGGAGCAGGAGCAGGCCGAGCCGGTGGCGTGATCCGGCGACGCCGGGGGAATGCCGCGTTTCACTACGGCGGCTGTGCGAAGCTTTCGACCAGGCTGCCGCCGACCAGCCGCCAGCCATCGACAAGCACGAAGAAAATCAGCTTGAACGGCAGCGAGACGACGTTCGGCGGCAGCATCATCATGCCGAGACCCATCAGCACG
>DAHWNE010000248.1 GCA_027340195.1 Acetobacteraceae bacterium
GCCGCGCGCCCGGCGGAAGCCGCGCACCCCCCACCCGCTCCGAACCCAAACTGGGGGTTCCAAGGGCTAGCCCTTGGCGGGGGTCCAGGGGGCAGCGCCCCCTGGCCTTCCTCCCCCGAGCCCAGCCCCACCCCGCCGGCAAATCGCCGCCGGTGTGCCGGCTGCTGCAAGGAGACGGGCATGTGTGGGGTTGCGGGGCTGCTGGACCTGGTGGCGGAGCGGGACGTCGGCGGCGCGGTGCTGCGGCGGATGGCGGCGGCGTTGGCGCATCGGGGGCCGGACGGGGACGGGTTTTTCGAGGCGCCGGGGGTGGCGTTGGGGCATCGGCGGTTGGCGATCGTCGATCCGGCGGGGGGCGCGCAGCCGATGTTTTCCGCCGATGGCGCCGTGGCCATTGTTTTCAACGGCATGATCTACAATTTCCTGGCCCTGCGTCCGCGGCTGGAGGCGGCGGGGTGCGTGTTCCGCACGAATTGCGACACCGAGACGATCTTGCACGCCTGGTCGGTCTGGGGCCCCGATTGTGTCGCCGAGCTCGACGGGATGTTTGCCTTCGCGCTGTGGGATGGGCGTCGCGGCGAGTTGTTCCTGGCCCGTGACCGGCTGGGCAAGAAGCCCTTGTTCCATGCGGTGACGGCGGATGGGCGGTTAGTCTTCGCCTCGGAGCTCGCGGCGCTGCGCCAGGTGGAGGGTGTGGGGCGGGAGGTTTCGGCCCCGGCGGTAGCGGATTTTTTCGCCTATGGGTTCATCCCCGATCCCGACACGATCTATCGCGATGTCTTCAAGCTGCCGCCGGGGCACACGCTGCGGCTGCGGCGCGGCGGCGGGATGGCGGCGCCGGTGCGCTACTGGCGCCCTACCGTGGGCCGGGTTGCGCTGGACGAGGCGGCGGCGGCCGAGGCGTGGCGCGCGCAGCTGCGCCAGGCCACCGCGGCGCGGCTGGTGGCCGATGTGCCGCTGGGGGCGTTCCTGTCGGGCGGGGTGGATTCCTCGGCGGTGGTGGCGATGGCGGCCGGGCTGCGGGAGGGGATCGACAGTTTCACCATCCGCTTTCCCGGCGCGGAGGACGAGACTCCCTATGCGGCGATGGTGGCCGCGCGTTACCGCACCACCCCTCATGTGGAGGCGGCCGAGGCGGTTGATTTCATCGATGCGGCGCGGCTTCAGGGGCGCATCTTCGGCGAGCCGTTCGGCGACCAGTCGGCGGTGCCGACGTTCCGGGTCTCGTCGCTGGCCCGCCGGCACGCGACGGTGGCGCTGTCGGGCGACGGCGGGGACGAGGTGTTCGCCGGCTACCGGCGCCATCGCTGGCATGTGCTGGTGGAGGGTGCGCGCGCGGTGTTGCCCGGCGCGGTGCGGCGCGGGGTGGTGGGGCGGCTGGCCGCGCTCTATCCCAAGCTGGATCGGGCGCCGCGCTGGTTGCGCGCGCGCCATACCCTGACCGAGCTCAGCCTGGACAGCGCGCTCGGCTATTACCGGACCCTGGCGCGGGTGCAGGACGAGGCGCGGGCGGCGCTGTTCACCCCGGCGCTGACCGCCGCGCTGGACGGGTATGATCCGGCGGCGCGGGTGGGCGCGCTGATGGAGGAGTCCGGCGCCGAGGAGCCGCTGGCCCAGGCGCAGTATGTGGACCTCGCGCTGTGGCTGGCGGGGGGGATGCTGACCAAGGTGGATCGGGCCTCGATGGCCAACAGCCTCGAGGTGCGGGCGCCGTTCCTGGACCATCGGCTGGTGGAGTGGGGCCTGTCCTTGCCGGCGGCGCTGAAATTGCGTCGGGGGGAGGGAAAATATCTGCTCAAGCGGGCGCTTGAGCCGCTGTTGCCGCGGGAGGTGTTGTATCGGCCCAAGCAGGGGTTCGCGATGTCGCTGGGCGGGCTGTTCTCGCGCGAGATGGGGCGGGTGCGGGCGCGGCTTGCCGGACCGGTGCTGGCCGATACCGGGCTGTTGCGGATGGAAGCGGTGGCGCGGCTGCTGGACGAACACGAATCCGGGGCGTTCGATCACAGCCTGCCGTTGTGGCAGCTGCTGGTGTTCGAGGGGTTCGCGGCGTCCGAGCTGGCGGGTACCGGGTTGGCGGCGGCGGCGTGATCTTGCGGCCGCCGGCGCGGGGTTGTCCCGGGAGGTGGCAAGTGGCCGAGGCGATCCTGCCGGACGATGGCGTCCCGTAGGGGATTCGAACCCCTGTTGCCGCCGTGAGAGGGCGGCGTCCTGGGCCTCTAGACGAACGGGACCGCGGCGTCGCTTTACCCCGCCTCCGCCCCGCCGGCAACCCGCCCGCCCCCGCCGAACGCATTGAACGTGATCAGCGTATAGGTATCCTTCACCCCCGGAATGCTCTGCACCCGCTCGGTGACGAACAGCCCGGTATCCTGCTCCGGGTCCAGGTAGAACTTCCCCAGCAGGTCGTACTGGCCGGAGGTCGAATAGAGTTCCGACAACTCCTCGATCCGGTCCGCCGCCTCGCGGGCCACCCGGTACGCCGCACCCATCTCACACTTGATCATGACGAAGATCGCCCGCATGAACCCTCTCCCGGTCGGCCCGCCTGGCACGCTACAACCGCGCGCGCCGTCTGTCGCCTGACCGCACCCCAGGGATACCACGCACATGGATCACGCGCCTGCCCGCCCCAACCGTCCCGCCCCCCGCATGGGCGGGCGCGTGCTGGCCGACGCGCTGGTTGCGCAGGGGATCGAACTCGTCTTCTCGGTCCCCGGCGAGAGCTTCCTCGACGTGCTCGACGGTCTCTACGACAACCGCCAGAAGCTGAAACTGGTCACCTGCCGGTTCGAAGCGGCGGCGGTGCATATGGCCGAAGCCTACGCCAAGCTCACCGGCCGGCTTGCGTGCGCCTTCGTCACTCGCGGTCCGGGAGCCTGCCACGGCAGCATCGGCGTGCACGTGGCGATGCAGGACTCCACGCCCCTGTTGCTGTTCGTCGGGCAGATTCCGCTGGCCGATGCGGGGCGCGATGCGTTCCAGGAAGTCGATTACCGCCGCATGTTCTCCCCGCTGGCGAAATGGGTCACCCAGATCGACCAGGCCGCCCGCATCCCCGAGGTGATCGCCCACGCCGCCGACGTCGCGCTGTCGGGCCGCCCCGGCCCGGTGGTCATCGCGCTGTCGGAGGAGATGCAGCGCGACCTGGTCTCGGTGCCTGACGTCCCGCGCGCGCCGGTGGCGGCGCCGATGCCGGACCCGACCGCCATCGCCCGGCTGGACGCCCTGCTCGCCCAGGCCCGCCGCCCGCTGCTGGTCCTCGGCGGGTCGGGCTGGACGCCGGCGGGCCGCGCCGCCATCGCCGCCTTCGCCGACCGACGAGGCCTGCCGGTCGCGGTCGGCTTCCGCCGCCAGGCGCTCTATGACGGCACCAAACCCAATTTCGTGGGCGATCTCGGCGTCGGCGCCGATCCCGCGCTGCTCGCCAAGGTGAAGGAGGCGGATCTGATCCTCGCCGTCGGCTCGCGCCTCGGCGATGCCGTCACCCAGGGCTACACGCTGTTCGAGCCGCCGGGCGAGGTGCCGATCGTGCAGGTCCATCCCGACGGGGCAGAGATCGGCCGGGTCTATCGCCCGGTGCTCGGCATCGTCTCCGACCTCAACGCGTTTGCCGCCGCGGCGGCGGCGCTGCCCGCCGTGCCGGCCCCCGCGGAGTGGGTGTCCGAACTCCGCCGCCTGCGCGAAGCCGGCCGTGCGGTCCCCGACTACGCCGGCCCGCTCAATCTCGGCCAGGTGATGCGGGAGTTTGAAACGCTCCTGACCCCGGATGCAATCGTCACCACGGATGCCGGGAATTTCGCCACCTGGGCCACGCGCTACGTCAATTTCTCCGAAGGCCAGCGCTATATCGGCCCCACCAACGGGGCGATGGGCTACGCGGTGCCGGCGGCGCTGGGCGCCAAGATCGCCTTCCCCGAGCGGATGGTGGTGGCGCTGGTGGGCGACGGCGGATTCCTGATGACCGGGCAGGAGATCGCCACCGCCTTCCATCACGGGGTCGCGCCAATCATCCTGGTCTTCAACAACCAGATGTACGGCACCATCCGGATGCACCAGGAGCGTCAGTATCCGGCGCGGGTCTCCGGCACCGCGCTCACCAACCCCGATTTCGCAAAATTCGTCGAAGCCTTCGGCGGCCACGGTGAGACGGTGACCCACACCGAGGCCTTCGCGCCCGCCTTCGCCCGCGCCGTCGCGTCGGGGCGGCCGGCGGTGATCGAGATCGTCACCAATCCCGAACAGATCACCTCGCGCGCGACCATCGCCGACCTGCGCGCCGGCCGGGTCGCGCCCAAGCCGGCGGCGAAGCCGAAACGGGCTCCGGCGGCGTCGCCGCGGGCCAAGCGCCGCTAACGCGGCCCAGTCGGCACGTCGCGGAAGGCCATCCCCTTGTCGGCGCGGATATCGGGCGGCAGCCCCAACACCCGCTCGGCGATGATGTTGCGCATGATCTCGTCGGTCCCGCCGGCGATCCGCAGCGCCGGCGCGTAGAGCAGCGCTTCCTCGAACAACCCGCCGAGCGGCAGCGCGTCGCCCGATTCGCTGCCGGCCATGCCCAGCAGGTCGAGGCCCCAGGCGGCGATCTCCTGCAACTTGTTGCCGGCCACCAGCTTGATGATGGAGGATTCCGGCCCCGGCGTCTGCCCGCGCGACAGCGCCGTCATGGTGCGGAAGCGGGTGAAGCGCAGGCCCTGGGTGCGGGTGTACCACTCGGCGAGCTTCTCGCGCACCGCCGCGGTCGCCAGCGCCGGGCCATCTTCCAGCGTCACGCTCCGCGCCAGCGCGAAGGCTTCCTCGAAATCCGGCCCCGGCGCCGCGCGCATTCCGTAGCGTTCGCGCATCAGGGTGGTCAGCGCCACCTTCCAGCCCGCCCCCACCGGGCCCACCCGGCGGTCATCCGGAATGCGCACATCGGTGAAAAAGACCTCGTTGAAATGGGCCGAGCCGGAGATCTGGCGGATCGGCCGGATCTCCACGCCGGGCGATTTCATGTCCAGGATGAAATAGCTCAGCCCCTCGTGCTTCGGTCGGTCGGGGTCGGTGCGCGCGACCAGGATTCCGAAATCGCAATAATGCGCGCCGGAGGTCCAGATCTTCTGCCCGTTCACCACCCAGCCGTCGCCGTCGCGAACCGCGCGGGTGCGCAGGGCCGCCAGATCGGACCCACCGGCGGGTTCCGAGAAAAGTTGGCACCACACCTCCTCCCCGCGCAGGCAGGGACCGGCGAAGCGGGCGCGATGTGCGTCGGTGCCCCAGGTGCAGATGGTGGGCAGGGCCAGGTTGATGCCGATGCCGAAAATCCCGGTCAGCACGTCATAGCGCGCTTCCTCCTGGTCGTAGATGATCTGCTGGATCTGCGTTCCGCCGCGCCCGCCCCATTCCACTGGCCAGTTGATCCCGGCGAATCCGGCCTCCGCCTTGCGGCGCTGGAAATCCTTGGCGGCCTCCAGCGCGCCGGGTTTATCCTGGCCGCGCCGGTAGCCCTCCACCGCCCCCGGCGCGCGCAGGGTGGCGTTGGCATCGAGGAACGCGCGCGCCGCGGCGCGGAACTCGGCCTCATCCGGGGTGTCGTCGAAATCCATGAGCAGCTCCCTTACTCGGGCCGGTCCGGCCGATTGCGCGTGGCCAGCAGGTCGATCAGCCGGTGCTTCCATTCCCGCGCCGACCCCAGAGCCAGCGCCTGGGCCCGCGCGCGTCGGTAATACAGATGGCAATCGGAGGCCCAGGTGAACCCCATGCCGCCATGGGTCTGGATGTTCTCGCGGGTGGCGATCCAGCCGGCCTCGCAGCCGGCGATGCGCGCGACCGCCGCCGCCACCGGCAGTTCGGCGCTGTTCGCCTCCAGCGCCCAGGCGCCGTAGTATGCGTTGGAGCGGGCCAGCTCCACCGCGACATAGACATCCGCCAGCTTGTGCTTAATCGCCTGGAAGGAGCCGATGGGGCGGCCGAACGCATAGCGCTCGCGCGCGTAATCGGTCGCCATGGTGAGGGCGGCCTCCGCCGTGCCCAGCTGTTCGAATGCGGCAAGCACGGCGGCACGGTCGATCAGGCGGCGCACATCGGCCGCATCGGCCGCGCCGGGCAGTGGTTCGGCGGGCGCGTCATGGAGTTCCACCCGTGCGATGGGGCGGGTGGGGTCGATCCCCTCGGTGGGCTGCACGCGCACACCCGGCGCGTCGCGCGCGACCAGCCAAAGCCAGCTGCCGGGGCCGGGGGCGGCGACCAGCAGCAGATCGGCCGTCGCCGCATCCGCCACCGCGACCCGGCTGGCCGTGATCCGCCCCGCGCTCACCGCCCCGCCCAGCCGCGCGGGATCGAACGGGCCGGGCCCGGCGGCCAGCGCCAGGGTGGCCACAACCTCGCCGGCGGCCAGTCGGGGCAACCAATGCGCCTGCTGCGCCGGGCTGCCGAAGGCTGAGAGCGCCTCTCCGGCCAGGCAGACCGAGGACGCCCAGGGCACCGGCGCCAGGCTGCGGCCGAGTTCCTCCGACAGCACGCACAGCGCCAGCTGACCGAGTCCCGCGCCGCCGTGGCGCTCCGGCAGCGCCGCGCCGATCCAGCCCATCGCGGCGAGTTCGGACCACAGGGCGCGGTCAGGCGGGGTGCCCTCCAGTGCGCGCCGCGCGACGGCGGGCGGACAACGGTCGGTCAGGAAGCGCCGCGCCTCGGCGCGCAGCTGTTTGAGCTCGTCAGGGAAATCGAAATTCATGCGCAGGCTTCCCCCGGGTTGCGCGGGCCAGCCTGCGCGCGTGTCGGCTGGGCGGCAAGAGCCTCAGCCCGAGGCGTGCCACCATCCGCGGGGCGGGCGCGGCAGCCCCAGATTCTCGCGCAACGTGGTCCCGCGGTACTCGCGCGGCGACAGGCCACGCCGTTGCAACTCCGGCACCACGAAACGCACGAAATCGACGAAGGTTCCGGGCGTGTGCGTCCCGCCCACCACATAGCCGTCGCAGCCGCGCTCGACGAACCAGTGTTCCAGTCGGTCCGCCACTTCCTTCGGTCCGCCGACGATCGCCTCCCGCGGACGGCCACGGCGGGTGATTTCGAGGAAGTCGCGCGGCGTCGGGACGGGCTTGCGGGCCGTCACCCGCTCCCGCATCGCCTGCATCCCCGACATCGCCGCGAGTTCCTCCGGGGTGAAGGGTTCGTCCAGGCCCTTGCGGGCGAAATCGAAATTGAGCGCTTCCGAGAGCAGCGACAGCCCGTCCACCTCGCGGTAGTCGCGCTCGATCTCCGCCATCTTGTCTTCGGCCTCGGCGCGGGTGGCGGCGCACACCGGGTAGGCGATGGTGTTGAGGCTGACCTGGTCCGGGTCCCGTCCGGAGGCGGCGATGTCGGCCTTGGTTTCGGCATATTCGCGCTTGGCTGATGCGAGATCGGCGTAGGCGACGAACACGGTCTCCGCCCAGCGCGCGGCGAAGCGTTTGCCGCGCCCCGAGGAGCCGGCCTGGATCAGCACCGGGTGGCCCTGCGCCGAGCGTGGCACGGTGAACGGCCCGCGGGAGCGGAAGAACCGCCCGGCGTGGTCCAGCCGGTGGACCTTCGCCGGGTCGGCGAAGCGGCCGGTGGCCTTATCCACGACCAACGCGTCGTCCTCCCAACTGTCCCAGTGGCCAAGGACCACGTCCATGAACTCGTCGGCGCGGTCGTAGCGCAGATCGTGTTCCATGTGGTGATCGACGCCCATGTTCGCGGCTTCGCCATCGTTGACGGAGGTGACGATGTTCCAGGCCGCCCGCCCGCCGGTCATCAGATCGACGGTGGCAAACAGCCGGGCGACATGGAACGGTTCGTAATAGGTGGTGGAGCAGGTGGCGCCCAGGCCGATGCGCGAGGTGGCGGCGGCCATCGCCATCAGCACCGTGACCGGATCGAGCTTCACGCAGCGAATGCCGTGGGCGACGGTGTGGGCGTGATCGCCGCCCAGCATGTCGGGCATCGCCAGCCGGTCGTCGAAGAAGGCCATCTGGAAGCACCCGGCTTCCAGGATGCGGCCGATGCTTTGGAAATATCCGGCCGTGAGGAAATCGTCGCGGCTTTCCATGTGGCGCCAGGAGCTGGCGAGCGTGGTGCAGTTCTGCGCTTGCAAGAACCCCACCAGGATCATTTGTCGCATGTCGTTCCCCTTCGCGGCGACGATGGCGCAGGGGACGATAGGCGGGGTGGGTGGGCGGTCAATCCGCCCTTCAGGCGCTCCGCCGCCGCCGTGCCGCGAGGCCCAAGGCTGCGACCCCGAATGCCAGCAGCCAAGCCGCCGGCGGTTCCGGGGCGGCGGCGGTATTGGCGGTCAGCACGATGTCATCGAGGTTGAACGGCCCGCCGGCGCCGCCGACGTCAGGCACCCCCGAGGGGTTCGGATCGATGCTGGCCTGGAAGCTCAGGCTGGTGCTGGACCCGGTGATGTCCGATCCGGGCACGGTCAGCTGCACATTGGCGTAGGAAGTGGTGTTCAACCCCGACCACAGCACCGCATCGGTGAACCCGCCGAAGGTCACAGTCATGGTGTCGTTGCCGGACGGGTTGGCCTGATCCAGCAGCCAGAACGACAGGCTGTAGCTCTGTCCCGCGGTGGTGGCGATGGCCTGCGA
>DAHWNE010000355.1 GCA_027340195.1 Acetobacteraceae bacterium
CGAAGCTGATCGCCAGCGCCACCGCCAGCATCAGCGGGAAGGTCAGTGTCAGCAGGACGAAGCTGATCGCGAGATCGAGCGCCCGCCGCGCGATGGCCTGGAGGCGGGTTTCGGTGAAGCCGTCGCCGGTCAGGAACCAGGACTCCGACAGCAATGTCAGGTCGATCCGGCCCAGGCAATGCTCGGCGAAGCTGGCGCGGTCGAAGATGCGGGCCCCGTTTTGGCGATAGAGGCGCAGAGTGGGACCGAGGGTCGAAGCGCCGGCGTCCGCCCCTGGGGAGGTCGCGAGCAGCACCGCCCATGGCCGTCCGCCCTCGGAATCGGCGGGTTCGGAGAAGGTGAACCGCCCGGCTGCGAGCGGGGCGAGCCGGGCGCGCAGCGCCGGGGCGTCTGGGCCGACCACCAGCACGCGATGGACGAACAGGCGGCGCGCGAACGGCAGGCGCAGCGCGCCGCGCACCAGCAACGTGATCCCAAGCCACAATGCCAGCAGCATCAGCAGCGACGCGGCGTAGCGCCCGCCGAGCGGGGTGTAGTGCGTGCTGAGCAGGGCGCCGAGCGGGATGCCAGCGATCCGGCCGCCGATCAGCAGCGCCACCGGGAAGGCCAGCACCGTGACCAGGATCAGGTTGAGCAGCAAGCGGCGTTCCAACAGGGCCTTCGGCCGATAGAGGCCGAGGAGCACGCCCGATGTCCCGAGCAGCAGGGCGAGCGCCACCGCCCAGGGCAGCGGGCCGCCCGGCAGGGCCGCTCCATCCGGCAACTGCCCGTCGGACAGCGCGAGGAAGGTCGGCGCGCCGGGGATGGCGGCCAGGAACACCAGTGCCGAGAGCAGCACTTCCGCCACCCAGAGGGCAGCCATTTCCAGCGGGACGTGACGGGCGACGAAGCGGGTCATGGGCGCGGTGCGGGGCGGATCCGGAGGAGGCGGTCGTTGGTAATCCAAGAGTTGATACAAAACTCCTGCAAAAGCAAGAAATTTTCTACTTGATCTTGGCCGGGAAGCGGCTCAGAAAGGATTCGTGAGGGGCACCCCCGTGACTGGCGCAGCTGGGCGGGGGCGGCTGTGTTATGGCGGCGCGCCCGTGTGCCGGTCTCCTCAGGTGTGGTGTCCCTTTCGTCGGAGCGATATGAGCCCCCTAGCGCAGTCAGATGCCTCATCGCGGGTGCCCTCATCAACCCGCTCTTCATCCAAGGCGCGTAGCTCAGTGGCAGAGCGCTGCCCGCACACGGCAGAGGCGGGGGTTCAACTCCTTCCGCGCCTACCATATCCTCCATCCCGGGCGGCGGAGATCGGCGTTTCGTGAACACATCCAGGGCGATTCTGGTCGGTTGCTTGCTCGGCCTCGGCGCGCTGTCCGGCTGCGCCCGCGCGCCCGGCCCCACCGCGGCCGAGATGCACGCTCATTCCAGCAAGGACCCGAGCGAATACGTCATCGGCTCGGGCGATACGCTCAGCGTCTTTGTCTATCAGGCGCCCGAGTTGTCGGAAGGCTCGGTTGCGGTGAGACCGGACGGGAGGATCTCGATCCCGCTGGTGCAGGACATCCGCGCCGCCGGCTTCACCCCGCCGCAGTTGGCGAAGCGGATCGCGGCGCGGCTGAAGAAATATGTGAGGGATCCCAACGTCACCGTCATCGTTCGCAGCTTCGTCGGCCCGTTCGACCGCCAGATCCGGGTGATTGGGCAGGCCACCACGCCGGAGGCGATTCCCTATCGTGACGGAATGACCCTGCTGGATGTGATGGTGGCGACTCACGGGCTGACCAAATTCGCGGCCGGCAACAGGGCCTTCGTGATCCGCCGGCTGCCCGACGGCAAGACGGAAAAGATCCATGTCCGCTTGGACGCTCTGCTCAACCACGGCGACATGAGTCAAAATCTGCCGATGCGGCCGGGTGACACTCTTGTGATACCGGAAACGTGGTTCTGAGCCGGAAGGCGGGGCAAGCATGGAATTCCTCCGGGCCTTCATCCAGCGGCACATCAAGGCGGCGTGGCGACGCCGCTGGCTTGGCGTGGCCGCTGCCTGGGCCATCTGCCTGGCGGGTTGGGTGCTGGTGGCGCTGCTGCCGAACCAGTATGAGGCGCGAGCCGAGCTCTATGTGGATACCAACGCCATTCTGACGCCGCTGCTGTCGGGCATTGCGGTGAATACCTCGCCGGCCGGGCAGCTCGACATGCTGCAACGTACCTTGTTGAGCCGGCCGAATATCCAGACCCTGATCTCCAAGACCGAGCAGGATCTCTACGTCACCGGCCCCGGCGCGCGGGATCAGCTGATCCGCCGCCTGCAACAAAACATCATGCTGGGCCAGCAGGGCGCCGATCTGTTCACCATCGCCTACCGCAACACCGACCCGAAGCTGGCGCAGCGGGTGGTCCAGACATTGTTGTCCATCTTCATCGAGCGGGCCACCGGAACCAACCATCGCCAGATGGAGAACGCGCGGCGGTTCCTGGAGCACCAGCTGGCCTCCTACCAGCAGCAGCTGCGTGCGGTGCAGGCGCAGGAGACGGCCTTCCGCGCCAAATACATGGGCATGTTCGTGCCCGGCGCGGTCGGGGTGAACGAGGCGCTGGTCAAGCTGCATACCGAGATCGCTTCCATTCAGAGCGCGTTGCAGGACCGTTCGCTCGAGGTGCAGGCGCTGAAGAAGGAATTGGCCGGCACGCAGCGGATGCTGGTGTCGGAGGATCTGCTGCCCGGCGGCGGCGGCGGGCCGATCGCCCAGGCCGAGGCGCGACTGCAGATGATGAAGCTGCAATATACCGACGATTATCCGGGCGTCATCGCGCTTGAGAAGCAGATCGCGGCAATGAAGCGGGATGCCGCGCGCGCGGCGGCGAAACTGCGGGTCGGCAAGGCCGGCAAGCCCGCACCCGGCACGAGGTCCGTCCCCAACCCGGTCTATGACCAGATCAAGGTGAAGATCGTGCTGGTGGAGGGGGAGATCAAATCCCTGCGCCAGAAGCTGGCGATGGCGCGGCGGGGCATCATCCAGCTCACCCATCTGCAGACGCAAGAGCCGAATCTCGTCACCGACTATGACAGCATGAACCGCAACGCCGCGGTGCTGCGCAAGGATTACGACGAGCTGCTGGACCGGCTGCAATCCGCCAACATCGCCGAGGCCGCCGATACCCAGGCCAACAAGGTGCAGATCCAGGTGATCGACCCCCCGGTGCTGCCGCGGCTGCCGGTGGCACCGAACCGGCTGCTGCTGGTGAGCGGCGTCCTGTTGGCCGGGCTGGCGGCGGCGGTGGTCGTGCCGCTGCTGCTGGCGCAGCTCGACCGCTCGTTCTTCGGTGTGGAGGATCTGCGTCAGCTCGGCCTGCCGGTGCTGGGCGGCATTTCCATGCTCGGCTCACGGACCATCCGCCAATCCTTGCGGATCTACCTGCCGGTGGGAGCGGCGCTGTCGGTGCTGCTGGTGATGTATGGCGGGCTCGTCATCCGTATTCTTCGTAGCACCACGGTGTTCTGATGTCCGGTCCCGACAAGCCGCATCTCGCCGAACGCGCCGCGGCGCGGCTGATCCAGGAAGGCGCGACCTCGCTGGGCGCCGCCACGCGCGTCACGCCCGATCGGCCGCCGCCGCCGTTGGCGGGGATTTCGCCCACCCCGGCGCCGGTGCGGATGGAGCCGGTCGATCCGACGCATCGGATCGACATGCCCCGGCTGATCGCGGCCGGCGTGGCCGAAGGCGGCGCGGGCCGCACCCGCATCGCCGAGGAATTCCGGCTGATCCAGAACCAACTGCTGCGCGCCGCCTTCGGCAGCGGCGCGGATCCCGGCCTCAGCAACCTGCTGATGGTCACCTCGGCGCGGCCGAACGAGGGTAAGACGTTCAGCGCGCTCAATCTCGCCACCTCGATCGCCAGGCGTGGCGATCATCAGGTGCTGCTGATCGACGCCGACGCCAAGCACGGCTCGCTCACCGATCAGCTCGGGCTGAGCGATTTTCCCGGGCTGCTGGAACTGGCCGCCAAGCCGGAGCTGGATCTGACCGACTGCGTGTTCGCCTCCGCCATCCCGTCGCTCAGTTTCCTGCCGGTCGGCCATCAGCGCGGACATCGGGGCGACGTGTTCGCCTCCAACGGCATGATGCGGGTGATCCAGGGGATGGGTCGCCGTTTCCCCGATATTTTCATCGTGCTCGACGTGGCGCCCTGCCTGTCCACCTCGGATCCCGCCGCGCTGGCGCCGATGGTCGGTCAGATCATCTTCGTGGTGGAGGCCGAACGCACCCAGCGCGACGAGGTGGAAGCCTCGCTCGACCTGATCCAGACCTGCCCCACCATCACCTTGCTGCTCAACAAGGTGCAGATGTCCACGTCGCACAGTTTCGGCGCCTATTCCTACTCCTACGCGTCCTGAGCGGCGGATCGCCGCGATGCGTCCCGCCGCGCGCCGTGCCCGCCGCCGTGCCGCCGCCGTGCTGGGCTGTGGGCTGTTGGCCGTTGTTGCCGCCGTGCCGTCCGCGCGGGCATTCACCCCCGATACCACCGGCGGCGGCACCGGCGCGCTCGGGACCCCGTTTCCGGATGCGGCCGGCACCGCCGCTGCTCCCGGCACCCTCACGCCGCCGGATTACCGCTATCAGAACATGCTGCCGCTGGTGGAAGGCGGGCTGCCGGTTCCCGGCTTCACCGTGCTGCCCACGATCGGGCTCACGGAGGAGTTCAACGACAACATCTTCCAGACCGAGCAGAACCGCCGCTGGGACCTGATTACGGTTCTGACTCC
>DAHWNE010000360.1 GCA_027340195.1 Acetobacteraceae bacterium
CCGGTCAGCGGGCGATGCGGCGGGCCCGGCAGGCTGTACCAGCCGGCGAGGCACAGGAACCCGCCCGGCCCCTCGATCGCCGGCAGGAACCAGGCCGCGTCCAGATAGCCCTGGCCCTCCTCGGCATCTTCGTGCGGGGTCATCCGGCGGCGGTCGGCTTGCGCATGGGCGCAGGATGGCAGACCGTCCGCACCGCGTCACCCGAGGCCCGCATGACCGCTCCGATCGATTGCGACCTGCACCCCACCGTCCCCGGCCTGCCCGCGCTGATGCCGTTCCTCGAGCCGCTCTGGCAGGAGACGGTGACCCGCCGCGGCCTCGACGAGCTGCTGCCGATCGCCTACCCGGCCCGCGCGCCGCTCACCGTCCGCCCGGACTGGCGCGACAGCGCCGGGCAGGGCGCGGCCACCGCCGAGCGGCTGCGCGCCGAGGCGATGACCCCGTTCGGTACCGGCACCGCGATCCTCAACTGCCTCTACGGCGCGCCGGTGCTGTTCTCGGAAGACCTGGCGGCGGTGTTCTGCCGGGCGCTGAACGACTGGGTGGCGGCGACCTTCCTCGACCGCGATCCGGGGTTCCGCGCCTCCGTGGTGATCCCGATGACCAGCCCGGACCTTGCCGTGGCCGAGATCGAACGCCGCGCCGCCGATCCGCGCTTCGTGCAGGTGCTGATGCTGGTGGGCGGGGAGATCCCGCCCGGGCGGCGGCAGATGTGGCCGATCTACGAAGCCGCCCAGCGCCATCGGATGCCGATCGGCATCCATGCCGGCAGCCTCTATCGCCACCCCACCACCCCGGTCGGCTGGGCCTCGAGCTTTACCGAGGATTACGTGAGTCAGGCCGCCGGCTTCGCCTCCGCCCTCACCTCCCTGGTGGCCGAGGGCGTGTTCGCCAAATTCCCGGACCTGACGGTGGTGCTGCTGGAATCCGGCGTCTCCTGGCTGCCGGCGCATCTCTGGCGGCTGACCAAGTTCTGGAAGGGGCTGCGCAGCGAAATCCCCTGGGTCTCGGACCCGCCCACCACCCTGGTGCGCGAGCGGGTCCGCCTCAGCCTGCAACCATTTGACGGCCCGGACGATCCGGCGCAGCTTGCGCGGCTGATGACTCATCTCGGATCGGACGAGATGCTGCTGTTCTCCACCGACTACCCGCACTGGCAGTTCGACGGCGCCGCCGCCTGGCCGGCCGGGCTGGACGAAGCGCTGCGGCGGAAGATCGCGGTGGAGAACCCGCTTCGGACTTATCCGCGCCTCAGGGAGCCAACGCCATGACCGTCGATGTCCGCCCGCAGCCCGGCCCGCACGCGGCCAGTTCCGCGAAACTCGCGATCGCCGATTGCGACATCCACCCGCGCCCCGCGGGCACCGGGATCGGCGGGGTCAGCCGCACCCTTTACCCCTATCTGTCGAAGCGCTGGCAGGAGCATGTGCAGACCTACGGGGTGACCTATCGCCAGCCCTGGCAGCGCGGCCCGGCCTATCCCAAGGCGCAGCCGCAGGCCTGCCGACGCGACGCCTGGCCGGCCGGCGACATGCCCGGCTCGTCGCTGGAGTTCATGGCCGCCCAGCATCTCGACCCGAACAATGTGGGGTTCGGGCTGCTCAACCCGCTGACCTCCGGTCAGGGGGCGATGAACCCCGAGCTCTCGGCGGCGATCACCCACGCCACCAATGAATGGCAGATCGCCGAGTGGACCTCCCGCGATCCGCGGCTCAAGGGGTCGGTGGTGGTGCCCTACGAGGACGCTCCGGCGGCGGCGGCGGAGATCGAATGCCGCGCGGGGGATCGCAATTTCGCCCAGGTGCTGCTGCTGACCCGCACCGCCGAGCCGTTGGGACAGCGCCGCTACTGGCCGATCTATGCCGCGGCGGCGGAGGCCGGGCTGCCGATCGGCATCCATGCCTTCGGCTATGGCGGCTGGCCGATCACCGCCGCCGGCTGGGGCTCCTACTACATCGAGGAGATGGTCGGCCACGCCCAGGCCCAGCAGGCGGTGGTGGCGAGCCTGATCCTGGAGGGCGTCTTCGACCGCTGGCCGAGCCTCAAGGTGGTGCTGATCGAGGGCGGATTCGCCTGGGCGGCGTCGCTCGCCTGGCGGCTGGACCGGCACCATGCGCGGCTGCGCGACGAATTGCCGACCCTGGCGCGCAAGCCGTCCGAATACATGCGCACGAATATCTGGTTCACCACCCAGCCGGTGGAGGAGCCCGAACCGCGCCACCACCTGGCCGAGGCGATGGACTGGATCGGCTGGGACCGGATCCTCTTCGCCACCGACTACCCGCACTGGGATTTCGACGATCCGGCGCATGCGCTGCCGTTCCGCATGACCGAGGCGCAGCGGCGGATGGTCTTCCGCGACAACGCGGCCGCGGTGTTCGGGGCCTGAAGGGAGCCACGGCGGGCGCGAGAGGGGGCGAATCTGTGCCCCCTACCGTGTCACGGTGATCCCGAGGGGGCGCGGGAATCTTCAGCGTCCGAGTGGGGTTTGATAATCCGTTTCACTGACAAGCGGTCGGGCTTGCGACCCGCTGACTTCGACCTGCTATGAGAGGCTGAGCGCCGGCAGTGATGCCATAACGCCGGCGCAGGCGTGCGGGATCGGCGGCTGGGTGCGCGGCGCGACCGGCGGGGCACGTCGTGATCGACGGTAGATGGATGCGCGGCGGCGCCACGGCCCGCTCGCTCGGCGTGCATCTGCTGGCGACATTCGGCGACCACACCGCCCGCGGCCAGCGGACGGCCCGCGGCGTCACTGGCAGGCCAGGCACTCCTCGTAATCCGTCCGCGTCCCCCCCGCCGCCAGCGGCAGTTCGGGTCCCCGCTCCACCGCGGACATCGGTCCGGCCACCGCCTTCTCGCTCACC
>DAHWNE010000400.1 GCA_027340195.1 Acetobacteraceae bacterium
CATCGCCAGCAGCCCCGCCACCAGCTCGGCCGGGCGCAGGGGGGAGACGAAGATATGCGCGAGGTTGCGCGACCACAGCTCCTCCATGAAGGCGATCGCCACCCCCATCTGCCCGCGCAACGCCACCTCCCACAGCAGCACCCCGCCCAGCAGCGCCGCCGCGGCGAGGCCGGCCGCGTGCGGCCCGCCGCCCGGCCCGGCGGCCAGCCGCGCGGCCAGGAAGCGGGCGGTGAAGCCCCAGATCAGCATCTGCAGCACCGGCCAATAGGCGAGTTCGAGCAGCCGCGGCCAGGAGCGGCGGTAGAGCGCGAGGTGCCGATACAGCAGCCCCCAGATGCGCCGCGCCGGCCCGGTCATGGCCGCGCCTCAACCGCGCGGCGGTCGCGCGCGATATCGAGGAACACGTCCTCCATGTCATCGCGCCCGTAGCGCGCCAGCAGCGCGGCGGGGCTGCCGCGATCGACCACCCTGCCCTGCTTCATCATCAGCACGTCGTCGCAGAGACGTTCCACCTCGGCCATGTTGTGGGAGGCGAGCAGCATCGCGCAGCCGCTTTCGTCGCGGTAGCGTTCCAGCCAGGTTCGCACCCAGTCCCCGGTATCGGGGTCGAGGCTGGCGGTGGGCTCGTCGAGCAGCAGGACCTCGGGGCGGTTGATCAGTGCCTTGGCCAGCGCCACCCGCGTCTTCTGCCCGGCCGAGAGCTGCCCGAGCGGCTGGCGCAGCAACGCGATGAGGTCGAGCTCCTCGGCCAGGGCGACGATCCGCTGTTCCAGCCGGGGCACGCCGTAGAGATGGCCATAGACGCGCAGGATCTCGGCCACCGTCAGCCGCGACGGCAGGGCGACGTAGGGGGAGGAGAAGTTCATCCGCGCCAGCGCGGTGAACCGGTCGCGGGCCATATCGATGCCGAGCACGCGGATCTGGCCGGCCGAGGGGATCAGCAACCCCAGCAGCATGGCGATGGTGGTGGTCTTGCCGGCGCCGTTGCCGCCGAGCAGCCCCACCGTGGCGCCGCGGGCGATACGAAAGCCGATGTCGTCAACGGCAAGCGTGGCACCGTAGCGCTTGGAGAGATGTTCGACCGTGACCGCGTCCATGGCCCTGTATGGGGCGCGAACGGGCGCCGGCCAAGGGGGCGCGGCGCGCGCGAGCCCGCCCCCCGATCCGACCGGACCGGGGGACGCCGGCGATCAGTCCGCCGCTTCGGCTTCCTCCGGGGCGTCGAAGCCGCTCACGTGCTGGTCGAGCCGCACCAGCGCCTTGGCCAGCGACGTCCATTCCGTCTTGCCCAGGCCGCGGGCGAGCTCATCCTCGATCTGCCGGGCCAGCGGGATCAGGTTCTGGCAGGCGGTGGCCCCCTTGCGGGTCAGCCGCAAGAGCCGCCCGCGCCCGTCGGACGGGTCCTGGCTTTGTTTCAGAAGGCCGCGCGCGACCAGGCTGGCGCCGGCGCGGCTGACCTTGACCTTGTCCATCGCGGTACGCTCGCCCACCATGCTGGGCGACAGCACGCCGTAGCGGCCGATCGCGGCCAGCACGCGGAATTCGGGGATCGATACACCGGCGGCGTCCTCGAACCGGTGGGTCAGCATCCGGTTCACGCGCTGCGCGGCGACGGCCAGGCGGTGCGGCAGGAAATCCTCGAGCTTGAAGTCGGCGGCGACGATTTCGGAGTCGGTCTCGCGGGCCGCGGGTTTCGCTTTCATAGTCTTCGTTTTCTCCTTCGCAACCGGGAGGGACTCCGGCAACAACCCGGCCCCTGTCCCCGGGGTGCCGTCTCTTAGCCCGGATCGGCGGGCAACGGAATGGCCCGCCGCAACTTTTTTTGTTTCATCGGCTTCGGGGCCAGATTCCCGGGAACACATTCGCGCGCGCGCCCCCTTGCCTTCATCGGCCGCCGCCGGCACTCTTGCCGCCGGGGATGGAGTCCCCCCTCAACCGCCGCGCCAGGGCTGATGACTCCTGCCAACCCGCACCGCCGGCACGGGGCCGGTCGCGGCGGGCCGCCTGGCCGGAGACGGAACATGTTCGGCTACGCATTGATCGGGCTGGGCGGCGCGCTGGGCAGCATGGCCCGCGCCGCGGTGGCCGAAGCCGTCGCCCGCCTGACCGGCCCGGCGTTTCCCTGGGGCACCATCCTTATCAACATCACCGGTTCGTTCCTGATCGGGCTGGTCGCCGGCCTGACGGTGGCGCATGGGCGCGCGCCCGGGCTGGCAGCGGCGCGCACCTTCCTGATGGTGGGGTTCTGCGGGGGATACACCACCTTCTCCTCATTCTCGTTGCAGACGCTCGATCTGCTCCGCGATGGGCGGGGCGCGCAGGCGGCGGGCAACGTGGTGGTCTCGGTGCTGCTGTGCCTGGGGGCGGTGGCGGTGGGGCATCGGGCCGGCACCG
>DAHWNE010000418.1 GCA_027340195.1 Acetobacteraceae bacterium
GATCGCCGCGCTGCTCGCCCGCCGGCGGCGAGACGAGTAGCGCGGCCCTCTCAGCCCAGCCCCCGGGCAATATCCAGCGCCATCCGCAACAGCCGCTCGGAGGCCTCCGGCGTGCGAAACCCGCTATGCGCCGAGAGCGTCACGTTGGGCAGCGCCGTCAGCGGATGCCCCGCCGGCAGCGGCTCGGTCTCGAAGACATCCAGCGCCGCGTGCCGCAGCCGCCCCGAGCGCAGCGCGTCCAGCAGCGCCGCCTCCTCCACCAGCGCGCCGCGGGCGGTGTTCACCAGCATCGCCCCCGGCTTCATCGCCGCCAGATGCTCGGCCTGCAGGAACCCGCGGGTCTCGTCGTTCAGCAGCAGATGCAGGGAAACGACGTCGCTTTCGGCCAGCAGCACCGGCAGATCGACGAACGCCACCCCCTCGGCCTGACGCGGCGAGCGGTTCCACGCCAGCACCCGCATCCCGATCCCGCGCGCCAGCCGCGCCAGCTCGGCGCCGATCCCGCCGAAACCGATCAGCCCCAGCGTCTTGCCGGTCAGCTGCGGCCCCTCCATCCGCGTCCAGGCACCGGCGCGCATGTCGCGGTCCATCCGCGCGATCCCCCGCGCGGCGGAGAACATCAGCGCCATCGCGTGCTCGGCCACCGCGGTGTCGCCATAGCCGCGAATGATGTGGACGGTGATGCCGAGCGCCGCCAGCTCCTCGGGGTTCATGTAGCTGCGCGCCCCGGTGCCCAGGAAGACCACATGCTTCAGCCCGGCGCAGCGCGCCATCGCCGCGGTGGGCAGGTGCGAATGGTCGTCGAGCACGAAATCATAGCCCGCCAGCAGCGCCGGCAGCCGCTCGGCCGGCGCCTCGGCCTGCTCGCGCACATCCACCGGCGGATCGTCCGGGCGGGCGACGCGGCGAAACACCGCGGCCAGGTCATCGACGGCATCCAGGAACAGCCCGCGCATGAACATCCCCCTCGGCAGCGGGGCCCAGAGTGCGGTCCGCGCGCCCCCTGGGCAAGCCGCTTGTCGCCTCCGCCCGCGGCGGGCATAACCCGCCACCCTTCCCGCACAGGATCCGCCCATGCGCGCCCGCCTCGTGGCTTCGGCCCTTCTGCTTCTTCTCGGCCTCGGCCGGCTCGCCGTCGCTGCACCCGCCCCGGCCGATCCGGTGCTCGCCACCGTCAACGGCAGCCCCATCCGCCAGAGCGCGGTCGACGCCACCATCGCCCGCCTGCCGCCCAACCTGCGCGCCATGCCGGCCGCCCAGCTCGATCCGCTGGTGCTGCAACGCATGATCGATGCCAAGGCCCTGGTGATCGAGGCGAAAAAGGAGAAACTGGCCGACCAGCCGGCGGTGAAGGCCGAGATCGCCGCCGCCACCGACCAGGTGCTGGAAAACGCCCTGCTGACCAAGGAAGTGAAGCCGCAGATCAGCACCGCGGCGCTGAAGGCGCTCTATGAGAAAACCATCGCCGGCAAGCCGGGACCGGAGGAGGTCCACGCCCGCCACATCCTGGTGCCCACCAAGGCCGAGGCCGAGAAGATCATCGCCAAGCTGAACAAGGGCGCGAGCTTCTCCGCCCTGGCCAAGAAATACAGCAAGGACCCCGGCGCCGCCGATGGCGGGGACCTGGGCTTCTTCAAAAAGAGCGACATGGTGCCGGCGTTCGCCGACGCCGCCTTCGCCCTCAAGCCAGGCACCTACACCAAGACCCCGGTGCACACCCAGTTCGGCTGGCACGTGATCCAGGTGCTGGCCCGCCGCCGCGCCCCGGCGCCCAGCTTCGCCGAGGCCGAGGCGGGCCTGCGCCAGAAAGTGCTGCGCCGCGCCATTCGGCAGACCATCGCCAAGGCCCGCGCCGGCGTCACCGTCAAGATGATGACCCCGCCCGCGCCCGCGAAATAGCCGCCCACACCCGCTCCGGCGTCACCGGCTGAGCCTCCAGCCGGGCGCCGAGCGGGGCCAGGGCGTCGTTCACCGCGTTCATCACCGCCCCGATCGCGCCCAGCACTCCGCCCTCGGCCATGCCCTTGATCCCGGCGAGCGTTCGCGCCGAGGGCGTGTTCATGTGCCGGATCTCAAGCGGCGGTATGTCGGCCGCGCGCAGCAGCGCATAATCCATGAAGCTGCCGGTCACGAACTGCCCGTCGGCGTCATAGACCGCCCGCTCCATCAGCACCCCGGACAGCCCCAGCGCCACCGCGCCCTGGGTCTGCCCGGCCACCACGATCGGGTTGATGACCCGCCCGGCGTCCTCGGCCACCAGGTAGCGCAGGATGTGGACTTCCCCGGTGTCGGGATCGATCTCCACCTCGCAGACATGGGCCGAGTTGGAGAAGGTGAGCGGCGGCGGATCATACGCCGCCACCATGTGCAGCCCCGGCTCGATCCCCGCCGGCAGGCGCAGCGGGTCCAGATGGGCGCGCCGCGCGATCTCGGCGAGCGTGATGCCGGCATCTTCCCACCCCGTCGCAGCCTGACGCAGCACCCGGCTCTCGTGCAGGGTGATCGCATCGGCGCTGTTCAGCCCCAGCATGTCGGCCGCGATCGCCAGCACCTTGGCGCGCAGCCGCTGCCCGGCCAGGAACAGCGCGCTGCCGCCGGCGGTGCCGCCGCGCGCGCCGCGGCTGCCCATGCCGTAGGGGGCAACATCGGAATCCCCCAACTGCATCGTCACATCCGCCACCGCCGCCCCGAGCCCGGCGGCAACCGTCTGCGCCAGCGAGGTCTCGTAGCCCTGGCCCGATCCCATCAGCCCGCAGGCGGCCAGCACCGCGCCGGAGGGTTCGATCCGCACGCTCGCCGTCTCATGGCCGGAGCCGGGGATGCCGGCGCCGCGAAAAAACGCCGAGCCATAGGTGGTGCTCTCAAGCGCCGAGCAGATACCGATCCCGCGCAGCCCTCCGGCGGCACGGGCCGCACGCTGCGCCTCCCGCGCCGCCTTGTAGTCCAGCGCCGCCACCGCCGCCTCCAGGGTTTCGCGGGGGGTCACGCTCTCGATCGTCTGCCCGGCGGCGGACACATAAGGCAGCTGCGCCCGGTCCAGCATGTTGCGCCGGCGCACCTCGAGCGGATCGAGGCCGAGCGCGGCGGCCACCGCGTCCATCGTGCCCTCGGTCACCCAGGAGACGATCGCCATCGGCGCGCGCATCGGCCCGGAGGGGCATTTGTTGGTCAGCCACACCCGCACCTCGTGGCCGAGTTCGGGGATGCGGTAGGGCCCGGGCAGGTTCATCACCAGCATCCGCGCCATGTAGTTGGCGGGAAAGAAGCACCAGGCGCCGAAATCCTGGTCCAGCACCGCGTCCAGCGCCAGCACCGTGCCATCGGCGGTGACGGCGGCGCGGATCGCCACCGTATCCTCTCGCGCGTGCAAGGAGGCGGCGAGGTTCTCGCCCCGGCTCTCCCGCCAGCGCACGGGACGCGCCAGCAGCCGCGCCGCCGCCGCGACCGCCAGCTCCTCCCGCATCAGCACGATCTTCTGGCCGAACCCGCCGCCGATATCGGGGGCACGGATGGTCACCTGCGCCTCCGACAAACCCAGCCGTGCCGCCAGCGCCGTGCGATACGGATGCGGCGCCTGGGTGCCGACATGCAGGGTCAGGTGTTCCCGCCCGGCATCCCATTCGGCGAGGCACCCGCGCGGCTCCATCGGCGCATGGGTCTGCCGGTGCTGGGCGAAGCGGGCGGTGACGACGCGCGGCGCGGCGGCGAAGGCGCCGGCGAGGCCCGGGGTGGCGTAGTGCTGGTGGGAGACCAGGTTGGAGGGCAGCGCCGGATCGACCAGCGGCGCGCCCGGCGCGGCGGCGGCCGTCACCGACGCCACCGCCGGCCCGGGGTGCCATGTCACCACGACCTGCTCGGCCGCCGCCTCGGCCACGGCGCGGGTGGTGGCGATCACCACCGCCACCGGATCGCCGACCATGCGGACGTGATCGGTGGGCATCGGCGGCATGGTGACCGGCTGCAGGCCCTCGATCGGCGGCGCGAGACGCAGTGGCGTGGCCAGGCGGGCGAGATCGGCGCCGGTCAGCACCGCGACCACGCCGGGGGCGGCGCGGGCCGCGGCGACGGCGATCGCCTCGATCCGCGCCGCGGCGTGCGGGCTGCGCACGAAAACGGCGTGCAGCGCGCCCTCGGCGCGCAGATCGTCGTGGAACCGACCGAGGCCGAGCAGCAGGCGCCGATCCTCGCGCCGCGGCAGGGCCTGGCCGATCGGGGAAGGCAGGGACTCCACCCGGGCTCCTTTCCGAAGAACGGGCCGAGTATTCCCGCTTTACGCCGGCGCGGGAAGCGGCGGGCGCTCCGCCGCCAGCAGCGCCTGCTTGCGCGCCAGCCCCCAGCGATACCCGTGCAGCCGCCCGTCCGTGCCCACCGCCCGGTGGCACGGCACCAGCGGCGCGACCGGATTCGCCCCCGCCGCCGCGCCCGCCGCGCGCGCCGCCCCCGGCGCGCCGGCCATCGCGGCCAGCGCGGCATAGCTCCGCGTCTCTCCGGCCGGGATTCGCCGCAGCGCCTCCCACACCCGCAGCTGGAACGCGGTCCCGCGCAGATCGAGCGGCAGCGCCACCGCCGCCGCCGGCTCGGCGATCGCCTCCCGCACCCGTTCCAGCAGCGCGGCCACGCCCGCATCGTCGCGCTGCCGGGTCGCGTGCGGAAAGCGCCGGGCGAGTGCCGCCTCCAGCGCCGCCGCCGGCTCGGCGAAGCCCACGAACGCCACCCCGCGCGCGCTCACCGCCACCAGCAGCGGGCCGAAGCGACATTCGGACAGACCGTAGCGCAAGGTTTCGCCCACCCCGCCCCGCCTTGCCCGGCCCGGCGTCATGCCGAGCAGCGTCCCACCCGTCTCATACACCCGGCTTTCCGAGCCGAACCCGGCCTCGGCCACCGCGTCCGCCACCCGCGCCCCCGCCG
>DAHWNE010000010.1 GCA_027340195.1 Acetobacteraceae bacterium
GCGGTAGCGGCACCAGCTCGACGAGTTCCGGCACGACGACGACAACGACCACCAGCACGTCCGGCTTCACGATCAATATCAACTGGGATTCTTCCGTCTCCTCGGCCCCCAGCGGCTTCACCACCGCGGTCACCGCCGCGGCACAGTATCTCGAATCCCTGTTCTCCAACCCGATCACGGTCACCATCGATGTCGGCTATGGGGAGGTGATGGGCAACGCGCTCGGCAGCAATGCCCTTGGCGAGAGCGAATCCTATCTGTCCAGCTACAGCTACGGCACCCTGGTGAATGCGCTCAGCGCCAACGCCACCACCGCCGCGGCGACCTCCGCGGTTGCCTCGCTGCCG
This sequence comes from Acetobacteraceae bacterium, assembly GCA_027340195.1. Taxonomy (GTDB): domain Bacteria; phylum Pseudomonadota; class Alphaproteobacteria; order Acetobacterales; family Acetobacteraceae; genus JAJZVS01. Next base: position 348 of record DAHWNE010000010.1, read on the forward strand.
TCCACCAGCCCGGTCAGCGGTACATTCTGGACCACCAGCGCGCAGGCCAAGGCCCTCGGTCTCGCCTCGGGCACCGGCCTCGATGGCTATATCGGCTTCTCGAGCTCGCTCCCCTTCACCTATAACGACGCCAACGGCGTTGCCGCCGGAACCTATGATTTCAATGGCGTTGCCCTGCATGAAATGACCGAGGTCATGGGGCGCATGTTGCTGACCGGCGCAACCGTCGGCAGTACCGCGAACAGCTACATGCTGTATGACCTGTTCCACTACTCGGCGCCGGGCGTGCGTGACTTCTCCGCCTCGACTCCCGGCTATTTCTCCGACAACAGCGGGACGACCAGCCTGGCGGCGTTCAATACCGTCTCGGGCGGTGACGCGGGCGACTGGGCGTCCTCGGTCACGAATGACGCCGTGGACGCGTTTTCCAATTCCGGTGTCGTCAACGCCTTCTCCGGCGTCGATCAGACGGCCATGAACGTGCTGGGTTGGATGCCGACCGCCTCCGGCAGCACCTCGCCGTCTCCCTCGCCGTCTCCTTCACCCTCCCCGACGCCCACGGTGGTGGCGCCGACCGGTGTCGCCGTTACCCCGGTTACTGGGGGGCTCGCAGGGATCCAGACCAGCACGGGGCTCGCCGCCAACGCGGTCATCGCCGTCGCCTCCGAAATCGGCGGTGTGTCGGGCGATACCTTCACCTATGCGCTTGGCGGCAGCGGTGCCGGCGCGTTCGGCCTGACCAGTGCCAACAACACCGCCACGCTGGCGGTTGGAAGCTCCGGCGTCGCCGGGGCCGCGAACGGCCTCGCCTATGCGCTGACCCTGACCGCGACGGACACCACCAATGGCACGTCCTCCACCGCCGATCCGCTCGAGATCGTCGTCGGATCGGGCGGAAAGGGCACGATCGGGGTCGAATCCCTGGTTGGTACCCAGAATGCGTCCGCCCCGACCTTCGTGCTGGGTCTCGGCAGTGGCGAAACGATAAACGGCTCCGGCATGAGCGGCCCTCTGTTCATCGCGAGTGGCGCGGGCGCCGACAGCTTTACCGGCGGCAGCGGGCCCAACCACTACCTGTTCGGCGCCGCCGCCGACTCCACGCCCGCCGCGCCCGATCTGATCACGAATTTCCATGCCGCGACCGATCTGATCGACCTCACCGGCCTTGGGATCTCACTCAATTACGGCGGCAAGGTGGGCTGGAAGTCCAGCATCGCGGCGCATTCGATCGAATGGACGTCAAGCCGGGGCGCCACCACGATCTACGTCAATACCAGCGCCAGCTCGGAAAACATGTCCGCGGCCAATATGAAAATCGATCTATCGGGCAACATCTCGCTCGCCAGCGGCAACTTCCTTCACCTGTAAGGCTGGGCCTCCCGCGCGACAGCGGGTGCGCGCGGGGATTGGCGTGCTCGCGCGCCGACGGCGCCCGTGGCACCCGTCGGCGGCCGGAGCTCCCGGCGATTTCGGAGACAACCCCTCGCCGGGGTTCGCGCGCCCTACTCCGCGGCCTCCGCGGCCTCCGCTTCCGCCCGGGGCCGCGCCGCGATCTCCGCCATCGCCTGCTCGACATGGCGGGAGAACACATATTCCGCCGGCCGCTGCCGATCGAGCGGGATCTCGGGCGCCATCGGCCCCTCGGTGCGGATGCCGCGCAGGCTCTGCGCCAGCGCCCGCCAGGGGCGGCGGATGGTCTCGGTCACCGCGGTCGCCTCATAGCCGGAATGGACCATGCAGTCGGCGCATTTCTCGTAATTGCCGGTGCCGTAGCGGTCCCAGTCGGTGGTCTCCATCAGCTCCTTGAAGCTTTTGGCGTAGCCCTCCCCCAGCAGGTAGCAGGGCCGCTGCCAGCCGAAATAGGTGCGCGTCGGGTTGCCCCAGGGCGTGCAGTGGAAACTCTGGTTGCCGGCCAGGAAATCCAGGAACATCGAGGATTGGTTGAACGCCCATTTCCGCTTGCCGCCGCCCTTGCCCTGGCGGGCGAAGATGCCGCGGAACAGCTCCTTGGTCCGCTTGCGGTTGAGGAAATGCGCCTGATCCGGCGCCCGCTCATACGCATAGCCCGGGGAGACGCTGATGCCGTCGATGCCCAGCGCCATCGCCTCGTCGAAGAAGGCGGCGACCTTGTCGGGATCGGCGGTGTCGAACAGGGTGGCGTTGATGATGACGCGGAATCCGGCCGCCTTGGCCTTGCGGATCGCCGCCACCGCGCGGTCATACACCCCGTCCTGGCAGACCGAGGCGTCGTGCTCGGCCTTCGACCCGTCCAGATGCACCGACCAGGTGAAATAGGGCCCCGGCTTGAACAGGTGCATCTTCTTCTCGAGCAGCAGCGCGTTGGTGCACACGATCACGAATTTCTTGCGCGCGATCGCGCCGTCCACCACCTGGTCGATCTCCTTGTGCAGCAGCGGCTCGCCGCCGGCGATCACCACCACCGGGGCGCCGCATTCATCGACCGCCTCCAGGCAGTCGGCGACCGACAGGCGCTGGTTGAGGATGGCCGCCGGGTAGTCGATCTTGCCGCAGCCGGCGCAGGCCAGGTTGCAGCGGAACAGCGGCTCCAGCATCAGCACCAGCGGGTAGCGCTTGCGCCCGGACAGGTGCTGCTTCAGCACATAGGCGCCGACGCGGATCGCCTGGTTCAACGGCACGGCCATGGTCTGGTTCCTTCAGGCGTCCGCCAGCTCGGCGGGAAAGCGGAAACGCACATTCTCGGCCACGCCGTCCAGGGTGGCCCCCTCCACCGGGCCGACCCGGCGCAGCCCGTCGATCACGCCCTGCACCCGCACCTCCGGCGCCGAGGCGCCCGCGGTCACGCCCACCGACTCCGCGCCGGCGAACCAGTCGGGCCGCAGCGCCTCGGCGTCGTCGATCAGATAGGCGGGCTTGCCGAGCTCCTCGCCGATTTCGCGCAGCCGGTTGGAGTTGCTGCTGTTGCGCGACCCGACCACCAGGATCACGTCCACCGCGGCGGCCAGCTCGCGCACCGCCTGCTGGCGGTTCTGCGTCGCGTAGCAGATGTCGCGCACGTCGGGGCCGATGATGGCGGGGAAGCGCGCCTTCAGCGCGGCGATGATGCCGCGCGTGTCGTCCACCGAAAGCGTGGTCTGGGTGATGTAGGCCAGTTGCTCCGGGTCGTGGACGGACAGCCGCGCCACGTCCTCGACGGTTTGCACCAGATGCACGGTGCCGTCGATCTGGCCGATGGTGCCTTCCACCTCGGCGTGGCCGGCATGGCCCACCAGCACGATGTCGCGGCCCTGGGCGGCGTAGCGGCGGCCCTCGTTATGGACCTTCGCCACCAGCGGGCAGGTGGCGTCGATCACCGGCAGGCTGCGCGCGCGCGCCACCTCCTCCACAAGCCGCGCCACGCCGTGGGCGGAGAACACGGTCATGGAGCCGGGGGGGATCTGGTCCAGCTCATCGACGAACACGGCGCCGCGGGTGCGCAGGTCCTCCACCACATGGCGGTTGTGCACGATCTCGTGGCGGACGTAGATCGGCGGGCCGTATTTCTTCAGCGCGCGCTCCACGATCTCGATCGCGCGCTCCACGCCGGCGCAGAAGCCGCGGGGTTGGGCCAGGATCACGCGCATCGGGGTCTCCGCCTTGGAAGATCGCGGGCCGGGTGGGGCAGGGGGCGAATGCCCGACCGCAAGGGTGGGGGATATGCCACGCCGCCCCGCCGGCGGCAATGCTGCATCGCGGCGAAGCGGGGGCGCTCAGGCGGTGGC
>DAHWNE010000025.1 GCA_027340195.1 Acetobacteraceae bacterium
TGGTGCCATCCGAGAGGTTCCGGCGGCTGGGTCGTTACCCGGCCGGCTTGAGTTGCACGGCCGCGTGTGGCGGTTTCCCGCGCCCGGTTGCTTCATCTCCGGGGCGGGCGCGGGCCCCGAAGCGATCATCATACCGACGCCTGGGCGCACTGCAACCGCCTATCGCGCGAAGGCCCGTTGCAGAGCGAGCCCACCCATCGCGAGCCCGGTCTGATCGATGCCGTGACCAAGCCGGGGAACAAAGCAGCTTTCCACCGGCACGCCGGCGGCGCGCAACGCGGTTTCGGCCTCGCGGGAGCGGGCGGCGGGCACCACCTCGTCGGCCTCGCCATGCACCAGCAGCACCGGGGCGGGGTGGGTGAGTTCGGTCGCCAGACTCGCCGGGGCCACCAGCGCGCCGGAGAACGCCAGGATGGCGCGCGGCGGGATGGCGCGGCGCAGCCCGGCGAACAGAACCATCATCGCCCCCTGGCTAAAGCCCATCAGCGCATAGGCATCCTCCGGCAGGCCCAGCCGTGCCAGCTCGGCATCGATGAACCGGTGCAGGAACGGCGCGGCGCGGCGCACCCCGGCCTCGGTGGCGGCGGGGCTGCGATCGGCCACGCTCCACCATTGCCGTCCGAACCCCGCATCATGGGGGAATGGCGCATCGGGCGAGGCGAAGGCGGCATCGGGCGCAGCCTGGCCCCAGGCGCCGGCGAGATCGATCAGGTCCGTCCCGTCGGCGCCGAGTCCGTGGCACAACACCACAAGTTGCCGCGCCGGCCCGCCCGCGGCCGGCGTCTTGCGCGGCCCGTCCAGCTCCGCCATCGCCCGATCTCCCTGCTTGTCGAAGCCTTCGCTTGCCGCAACCCTGACGCCATGTCCATCACCACCCGCTTCGCGCCCAGCCCGACCGGGTTCCTGCATCTTGGCCACGCCGCCGCCGCGCTTACCGCCTGGCGGCGCGCGCGCCAGGCGGGCGGGCGGTTCCTGCTGCGGATCGAGGACATCGACCCGACGCGCTGCCGGCCCGAATACACCGCCGCCATCCTGGAGGACCTGACCTGGCTCGGGATCGACTGGGACGGGCCGGTTCGGATGCAGTCCGAACATCTGGACGAATACCGTGCCGCGCTGGAGACGCTGGCCGGGCGCGGGCTACTCTATCCGTGCTTCTGCACCCGCGCCGCGATCGCCCGCGAGATCGCGGCCGCCCCCGCGGCGCCGCACGGGCCGGACGGTCCGCTGTATCCCGGCACCTGCCGCGCCCTGTCGGCGGCGGAGCGCGCGGCCCGCCTCGCCGGCGGCGAACCCTATGCGCTGCGGCTGGATATGGCCCGCGCGGTGGCCGAGGCCGGGCCGTTGCGATGGCACGAGGAGGCGGCGGGCTGGCTCGCCGCCGAGCCCGCCCGCTTCGGCGATGTCGTGCTGGGTCGCAAGGATGTGCCGGCCAGCTATCACCTTTGCGTGACGCATGACGACGCGCGCCAAGGGGTGACCCTCGTGACAAGGGGGGCGGATCTGCAACCCGCGACGGCACTGCATCGGCTGTTGCAGGCGCTGTTCGGCTGGCCGGCGCCGCGCTACGCGCATCACCCGCTGCTGACCGGCGCCGACGGACGGCGGCTGGCCAAGCGCGATGGGGCAGCTTCGCTGCGCGCGATGCGGCAGGCCGGCATCAGCCCGGAGGCGGTGCGCGCCCTGGCCGGCCTCTGAGCACGGCTCAGCCGGTGGCGGGGTGGCGCCCAGCGTCGGCCGGCACGCACAGCATCCCTGCCGCCTCCGTCACCGCGACCGGGGTCAGCGCCGCCTCGGCGCAGGGGCCAGCGAGACAGGCCCCGTCGGCGATGCGAAACACCGCCGCGTGCATGGCGCAGACGATGGTCGTGCCGTCGGCGGACAGGAACCGGTCCTGCGTCCACTCCAGCGACACGCCGAGGTGCGGGCAGGCGTTGACATAGCCGAACACCCGGCCATTCTTGCGTACCAGGAACAACCCGGCGAAGCCCGGCGCGGTGGCGGGAAAGCCGCGCGCGGTGCCCTCGGCCAGGGCAGCGGCGGGGCAGAGCACCCGCGGCGGCGCAGGGATCAGCGCGTCCACCCGCCCATCCGGCAGATCAGGTCCCAATGCGCCGGCGAGACCGGCAGCACCGACAGGCGCGACTGGCGCACCAGGGCGAGCTCGCCCAGCGCCGGCTCGGCCTTGATCGCGGCCAGGGTGATGGGCTTCGGCATCGGCGCCACAGCGCGCATGTCCACCGCGACCCAGGGGCCGGATTCGGCGGTGGGGTCCGGATAGGCTTCGCGGACGACTTCGACCACGCCCACGATCTCGCGGCCGGTATTGGAATGATAGAAGAAGGCTTGGTCGCCGAGGCGCATCGCAGCCAGGTTGTTGCGCGCGGCGTGGTTGCGCACTCCGGTCCAGGGTTCCACCAGGTTGGCGACCTGCTGGTCCCAGGAGAATGCCTCCGGTTCGGATTTGACCAGCCAGAACGCCATCAGCCGACGCCCGTCATCATTCCCGCTGCATCCCGGTCAGCGCCGCGGGGCGGGCCGCTTCGGTGCGGGCGGGGGGGCGGCCATGCGCGGCAGGTCCTCGTCCAGCACCGTGATATGGATCGAGAATGAAACTTCCCCGTCCTCCTCGTCGCGATGGACCGTGCCCAGGAACTCTTCGCCCACCCGCAGCTCCACCGAGGCGCCGCGCGCCTTCGGCGCTTCCAGGCGCAGGCGGGAGTTGCCCAGGGTGGTGCGCAGATAGGCTTCCAGCCGGGCGAGGTCGGTCGGGTTCATGGCGGCTCCGGGTGCGATCGGGGTCCAGACTAGCAGGCGCGGCCGGCGGCTGGCCATCCCGCGCCGCGATTGAAGCGGAATCGCAAGCCGGGTAAATGGTTGTCAGGTCGGCAACGGAAGCGGTCATGAGCGAGGCCCTGACCAGGGACGACTGGGTGGCCCGGGTGCTCGGCGTGCGGCTGCCGGCATCCAGCGAGCGGGTCGCCGCCGCCGATGCCGCCGGCCATGTGGTGCTGTGGGGCCGCGTGCCGGTGGAGGGGATGACCGGGGAATTGCTGGCGAGCCTCCTCGACCGGCTGGGAACCGAAGCCGGGCAGGCGCGGGAGGAACTGGCGGGGGAAGACGAAGACTGATCGGGGCGGCCCGTCGGCCGACCGTATCGCGCGGGCTTGGCGTGGCGGCTGCGCGTCATACAAGCGAGGAGGCATCGAGTAGCGCCGGCGGTACGAGACCATGCTATCGAGGGACTCCCGACGGCATCCGTGATGGTCCCCCATGCTGCAACCGCCCCCCGCCCGACCCGGCCAACCCGAATCCGAGATCGACACCCCGGCCCTGGTGCTCGACCTCGATGCGTTCGAATACAATCTCGACCGCATGGCCGCGTTGCTCGCCCCCACCGGGGCGCGACTGCGCGCCCATGCCAAGACCCACAAATCTCCCGTCATCGCCCAGCTCCAACTCGCCCGCGGCGCCGTCGGGCAATGCGTGCAGAAGACCGCCGAGGCGGAAATCCTCGCCTGGGCTGGCGTGCCCGATATTCTGGTCAGCAATGAAGTGATCGCGCCGTCGAAGCTGGCAAGGCTCGCCGCCTTGGCGCGCATCACCCGCATCGCGGTCTGCGCCGACGACCTGGCCGGCATCGCCGCCATCGAAGCCGCCGCCGAGGCCGCGCGCACCCGCCTGACGGTGCTGGTGGAGATCGACGCCGGCGCCGGCCGCTGCGGCGTTACCCCCGGCCCCGAGGCGGTGGCGCTGGCGCAGCGCATCGCCGCCTCCCCGCATCTTCGCTTCGGCGGGCTGCAGGCCTATCAGGGCAGC
>DAHWNE010000278.1 GCA_027340195.1 Acetobacteraceae bacterium
GGTGACATCGGTTTCACCCACCGTCTTGGCGCATGTGTAACTTTGCCCGACTTCGACGAAATCCAGTCCGGAGTTCGGCATGGGGTGCCCTTTCGCTTGGCGCGACCGCCCAAAGGCGGCTTGACAGAGACGCCGCGCGGCGTCTGTATGTAACCGATTACATCAGGCCGGCGGCGGGGTCAAGACCGGCCGGCGCGGCGCGCGGCCGAGCGGGAGAGGCGAAGGATGGACGTGATTTCGGCCGCTGATGCGGCGCGTCTGGTGCGATCGGGCGACAGCGTCGTCGTCAGCGGCTCTGGCGGCGGTCATGCTGTCCCTGAAGCGATCCTGGAGCGGATCGAACAACGCTTCCTGGCCGAAGGCGCGCCGCGGGATCTCTGCCTGATCCACGTGGTCGGCCTCGGCAACCGGGCGGAGAAGGGCGCCGCCCGGTTTTCGCATCCCGGCATGATCCGGCGCAGCATCACCAGCGCGCTGGTGGACAGCCCGCCGTTGATCGGGCTCGCGCTCGCCGACCGGATCGAATCCTACACCCTGCCGCAGGGCGTGCTGTCGCAGATCATGCGCGAGATCGCCGCCGGACGGCCCGGCCTCATCACCCGCACCGGGCTGCATACATTCGTTGATCCGCGCCACGGCGGCGGGCGGCAGAGTCCGAGCGCACGCGAGGATCTGGTCGAACGCATCGAGATCGATGGCGAGGAGTGGCTGCGCTTCAAGCCGTTCCCGATCGATGTCGCGCTGCTGCGCGGCACGACGGCCGACGAGGACGGCAACATCACCATGGAGGGCGAGGCGATCCTGGGCGAGATGATCTCGACCGCGCAGGCCGCGCGCCGCCAGGGCGGGATCGTGATCGTGCAGGTCAAGCGGCTGGCCAAGCGGGACACCCTGCCGCCGAAAGCGGTGAAGATTCCCGGCATCCTGGTCGATTACGTGGTGGTCGATCCGGAGCAGCGCCAGACCTATGCCACCGACTACAGCCCCAGCTATGCCGGCGAACTGCGCGTGCCGGAGGATACGTTGCGGCCGCTGCCGTTCGGCCCACGCAAGGTCATCGCGCGCCGCGCGGCGATGGAATTGATCCCCGGCGCGATCTGCAACCTCGGCGCCGGCATCTCGACCGGGATCTCGGCGGTGGCGGCTGAGGAGCGCATCCTCGATCGCGTCGTGCTGACCAACGAGCAGGGTTTCATCGGCGGCGCGCCGCTCACCGGCCCCGATTCCGGCGGGGCGCAGAATTACGCCGCGGCGGTGGATCAGCCCTACCAGTTCGATTTCTACGACGGCGGCGGGCTCGATCTCGCGTTCCTCTCCTTCGTCGAGGTCGATCCGTCGGGCAACGTCAATATCAGCCGGTTCGGCCGCACCATCGTCGGCATCGGCGGCTTCATCAACATCAGCCAGAGTGCCCGCACAGTGGTCTTCAGCGGCACTTTCACCGCCGGCGGGCTCGAGGTGGCCTGCGCGGATGGCGGGTTGCGCATTGTCACCGAGGGGCGGCACGGCAAGTTCGTCCCGGCGATCGAGCAGATCTGCTACCATGCCAGCTTTGCCGAGCGCGAAGGACGGCGCGCGGTGTTCGTCACCGAACGCGCAGTGCTGCGCGCCGTGGACGGAACCCTGGAAGTGACCGAGATCGCGCCGGGGATCGACCTCGAGCGCGACGTGCTCGGGCGGATGGCGTTCCGCCCGCGCGTCTCGCCGCGGCTCGCCACGATGGACCCGCGCCTGTTCGCGCCCGAGCCGATGGGGCTCGCGCGCGATTTCGCGGCCAAGGGCGGGCTCGCGCGCAGCCGGCGGCGGCTGGATTGATGCCCGCGATCACCGGACGCACGAGGCTGCTGGGCATCGTCGGAGATCCGATCGCCCAGGTGGGATCGCCGCAAGCCTGCAACCCGCGCATCGCGGCGGCGGACGCGGACGCGGTGCTGTTGCCGTTCCATGTGCCGGAGACGGAGTTCGAGCGTGCGATGGCCGGACTTATGCGGCTCGGCAACCTGGACGGGCTGCTGGTCACGATCCCGTTCAAGCAACGGGTCCTGGACCTCGCGGACACGGTGCGTCCGGTCGCGGCCCTTGTCGGTGCGGCCAATGCGCTGCGGCGTGAGGCGGATGGGCGCTGGACCGCGGACATGTTCGACGGGGTCGGGCTGCTGCGGGCGCTGGCGGGGCTGGGGGTGTCGCCCGATGGCGCCTCGGTCCTGCTGCTGGGCGCTGGTGGTGCCGGCCGGGCGATCGGGGTGAGCCTGGCGCGCGCCGGCGCGGCGCGGATCGGCATCCACGATCTGGACCGGGCGCGCGGCGAGGCGCTGGCGGCGCGGGTGCGGGAGGCAGCGCCGGGTTGCGCCGGAGCGGCGGCCGAGCCGGTCGCGCGGGGCTACGACATCGTGATCAACGCGACCCCGGTGGGCATGCGCGCGGGCGACGGGCTGGCGGCGCCGCTCGGCTCGCTCGCGGGGGTGGCGGCGGTGATCGATATCGTGCCGAAGCCGCCGATGACACCGCTGCTCGCCGCCGCCGCCGAGGCGGGATGCCGCATCGCCGGCGGGCAGGCGATGATCGCGGGGCAGGCGGAAGCGGTGCTGGAGTTTTTCGGGGTTCTGCGCGGGCACGGCTGAGCGCGGGCTGGTCAGCCCCGGTTGGCGCGCGCGACCACCGCCTCCAGCAGCACCTGGCAGCCCGCTTCCGCCTCGTGGGGTTCGATCGATTCTTCCTCGTTGTGCGACAGCCCGTCCTTGCAGGGGGTGAAGATCATCGCCGTCGGCACGTGGCGGGCGACATAGACCGCGTCATGCCCGGCGCCGGAGACGATCTCGCGGGCCGGATAGCCCAGCCGGGACGCCGCTTTGCGAACCAGATCGACGCATTCCGGATCAAAGGGTTGCGCCGGGTTGCGCAGGCGCTGGCCCAGGCTCAGACGCACCCCGGAATCGCGAGCGATGAAGCCAGCCTCGCGCGGGAACTGCGCGGCCAGCCGATCGATCTCGGCGTCGTCGGGGTGGCGGAACTCGACCGAGAACCGAACTTCGCCCGGGATCACGTTGCGGCTGTTGGGGGAGACGAAGAGCTGGCCCACCGTGCCGCGCCCGTCCTCGCCGCGCGCGCGCATCATCCGGTCCACCAGGTCGATCATCCGCGCCGCCGCCACCAGCGCATCGCGGCGGGCCGAGGGCGGGGTGGTGCCGGCGTGGGAGTCCTGCCCGGTCACCACCGCGTCGTACCAGATCTGCGCCTGGGCGCCGGTGACGATGCCGATGGTCTTAGCCTCGCGTTCCAGGATCGGTCCCTGCTCGATATGCAGCTCGAAATAGGCATCCGCGGGGAAGGCGCGCGCGGGCTCCGGGCCGCGGTAGCCGATCGCGTCCAGCGCCGCGCCGGCGGTGATGCCGTCGGGGTCGGTCAGCGCCTCCATCGCCTCCTGCGCATAGACCCCGGACCAGACGCCGGACCCCATCAGGCTGTTGCCGAAGCGGCTGCCTTCCTCGTCGGTCCAGTTCACCAGCTCGATCGGCGCCTCGGTGACGATGCCGAGGTCATTCAGGCTGCGCATCACCTCGAGACCGGCGATCACGCCGAGGGCGCCGTCGAATTTTCCCCCCGAAGGCTGGCTGTCGAGATGGCTGCCCATCAGCACCGGAGGACGGGCCGGATCGCGGCCCTCGCGGCGGGCGAACATATTGCCGATGGCGTCCACCCGCACGGTCAGCCCCGCCGCCTCGCACCAGCCGCGGAACCGGTCGCGCCCCGCCTTGTCCACCGTGCTCAGGGTCAGGCGACGCACGCCCCCCTTCGGCGTGGCGCCGATCTCGGCCATCGCCATCAGCGCATCCCACAGACGCTTGCCGTCGATGCGCAGGTTGGACGCCTGGGGGCTGGGCTCGGGCATGGGGCAACTCCGGGATGGGACGCCAGTTTGCCCGCCTCGCTACGCCGCCGCCAGCACCATTCGCGCCGCCTTCTCGCCGATCATGATCGAGGGCGCGTTGGTGTTGCCCGAGGTGAGGGTGGGCATGATGGAGGCATCGGCCACGCGCAGGCCGGTGAGGCCGCGCACGCGCAGCTCCGGGTCGACCACCGCCATCGGGTCGGTGCCCATCTTGCAGGTGCCGACCGGGTGATAGGCGGTCTCGGCGTTGGCGCGTACCCAGTCGAGCAGGGCGTCGTCGCTGTCGATCGCCTGGCCGGGGGCGAGTTCGGGACCGACGATCGCGCTGAGGGCCGGGGCGGCCATGATCCGCCGGGTGAGCCGCATCGCCGCCAGCGTCACCTCCCGGTCCAGCGCGGCGGAGAGGAAGTTGAAGCGGATCGCCGGCGGCCGGCCGGGATCGGGGGCGGTCACGTGGATGCGGCCGGTGCTCTCCGAGCGCAGGATATGCATGATCGCGGTCACGCCGGACCGTTTCGCCAGCTTGAAATTGGGATCGATCAGGAACGGCACCCAGGAGATGCCGGCATCCGGCGCCTCGAGGCCCGGGCGGGTGCGGACATAGGCGCGGATGGGCGAGGCCGGCAGGCCGAGCAACCCCTTGCCGGTAAGGCCATAGCGCAGCGCCTGCCAGACCAGGCCGAGGCCGCGCGCCTTGTCGTTGTAGGTCAGGCCGAGGCTGGCCGGGACTTCCCATTTCATCCGCGGGGCGTAGTGATCGCGCAGGTTTTCGCCGACCCCGGGCAGCGGATGGCGTAGCGCGATGCCGGCGGCGGCGAGCACCTCCGGTTTGCCGATGCCGGAGAGTTCCAGCAGCTGCGGGGAGTTGATGGCGCCGGCGCTGAGAATGACCTCGCGGCCCGCGCGCGCTTCCCGGGGCTGGCCCTGGCGGCGGTAGCGCAAGCCGGTGCAGCGGCTGCCCTCGAACAGCAGGGTCTCGGCCAGCGCGCCGGCTTCGACGGTGAGGTTGGCGCGATGGCGGACCGGGTCCAGGTAGCAGACCGCGGTACTCATACGTCGTCCGTTGCGGATGGTGGTCTGGGTCATGCCGATCCCGTCCTGGGCGGCGGCGTTGTAGTCGCGGGTGAAGGCGATGCCGTTCTCGCCGGCGGCGCGGATCAGCGCGTCGTAGAGCGGGCCGGTCTCGTTGTTCTCGCTGACTTTCAGGGGGCCTTCGCGGCCACGGTATTCGGGGTCGCCCTCGCCCTGGTAGCTTTCCATGTCGCGGAAGATCGGCAGCACCTCGCGGTAGCTCCAGCCGCGATTGCCGAGCTGGGCCCAGGTGTCATAATCCTGCGACTGACCACGCACGAACACCATGCCGTTGATGGAGGAGGAACCGCCGAGCAGCTTGCCGCGCGGGACCGGGATGCGCCGTCCGCCCGACCCCGCATCCGGCTCGCTGGAATAGAGCCAGTTGGCGGCGGGGTTTTCGATCAGCCGGGCGAAGCCGACCGGGACCCGCGACCAGGGGTGGGACGGGCGGCCGGCTTCCAGCAGCAGGACGCGGTGGCGGGGATCGGCCGACAGGCGGTTGGCCAGCACCGCGCCAGCCGAGCCGGCACCGACGATGATATAGTCGAACTCGCTCTGTTCCATGGCGTTCGTTCCCCCAAGCCGGAGTTTTCCGGTCCCGTGGCGGCGATGATGCGGCTTGGCGGCGCGAGGCGGCAAGGGCAGGGGGTGTTTGCGCCGGCGGGATGCGGGCGATAAGCCGCGCCCCGGCAGGCACGGCACGGAGCAGGTGGCGGGATCGGGACGGGTGAGGCAACACGGGGCGCAGCGGCGGGACCGGTTCGGCGGGCCGGCGGCGCTCTCGGCACTGTTGCATGCGCTGGTGCTGGCGGGGCTGATCCTGGCGGCGCGGCAGCGGGTGCCTGTGCCGCATTGGTTGCCGCCGCCCTCGGTGCGGATGCTGTTCCAGGGCGGGGGGGCGAAGCAGGCGGCGGTGCCGAATCCGGCGACGCGGCGGCCGCATCGGCCGGCCTCGCCGGCGCCGGCGCCGGTGGTGCGGCCGGCGCC
>DAHWNE010000284.1 GCA_027340195.1 Acetobacteraceae bacterium
CGCCACCTCGCCCACCGTGGCGCCGGGACCAACATGGACCACCTCCCGGCTCATGACATCCGCGGCGCAGCGCGCCGGGGAAGGGCCGGCCGGCGGCGCGGCGTCGGATCGGGTGGGCGACATCACAATGGCCTCCTCGGGGTTATCGCTTCGGTTCCCGCTCCAGGAACGGGTCCACCCGCGCTTCCGAAAGCGGCCGGTCCGCCGCCTCCCACGCCTTGCTGAGCTGGTGAAGATGTACGTCCGTACCGCCGGCCTGCCGCAGCAGGTCAAGCGCGCGCGCCGCTTCCGCCTCGGTGCGCACGCCCACCCACAGCACCAGCCCGCCCCGCGCCACCTGGGCGGCAATCTGCGCGGCGTGATGGCGAGCCACGGCGTAGACCAGCAGGGCACCGAGCCCGCCGCCCGCCGCGCCGGCCAGGATGGTCCCCGCGATCGCGGCGGCCAGCGCCCCGCCGGAGGCCACGATGGCGGCGGCGCCGGTCAGCCCGCCCAGGTAGAACGGGGCGACAACCGCCGCCGCCGCCCCTTCCAACCGCGAGCCGTGGGAGACGAAGGCCGCGCGCGGCGCCCGCGGATCATCCTCGATCTCCCGCACCGTCTCGTACAGCCGGCCGATGCGGTCGCGCGCCTTGCCGACCGCGCCGAGCACGGAGATCGCGGCACGGTCGAAGCCGGCGGATTCCAGCGCGGTCACCGCCGCCTCAAGCGCGTCGGGGTCGGCGAACACGCCGACGGCCTCGCGCGATTGGTAGATCAGGGCGCCGGACTCCGGCGATGGTTCGGTTGGCATGGTGGAGGTCCCTTTCGTCCCTCGCCGCCGTCGCGGAGCGTGAGCAGGTCCCGCACGACGCTCCGGCGGGAGCGCGGGAGGAAGAAGCCGCGTTCCGCCGGTCGCGTCGTTGATCTGCGTCACCATCGTCCGCGCCGGCGGCCGATGCGGATCGGCGGCCTCACCGATCTCCCATATAGCCATGCAGCACGCCGATATAATCCCCGCGGGCGCCAGCAGCCGGCCAGCCGGACCGCGCCCGACTCATCCGCCCGCGCAAATCGGCCACAGAAGTGAACCCGCGCGCGTCGCCCCAGCGCGCCAGCCCCTCCAGCAGGGCGCGCAGATGCTCCGGACCGTGGCGCAACAGCGCCGAGGTGCTCATCACCACGTCGGCGCCGACCAGGAGGTATTTCACCACCTCCTCGGCGGTCTCGACGCCGCTGCTGGCGGCGATCGCGGCGCGGAGGGTCCCGGCGAGCGTCGATATCCACAACAGGCCGGGGCGGATCTCGGTCTTGCCGCTCAGCGACGGATGCCACCATGGACGCAGTGTCACCAGATCGATATCGGCCTGGTAGAAGCGGTTGAACAGCACCACCCCGTCCGCGCCGGCCGCATCCAGCCGGCGGATCATCGCCCCGGGCGCGCTGAAGCCGGCGCCGAGCTTGATCGCCACCGGGATGCGCACCGCCCGCTTCACCGCGGTCAGCACATCAACATGGCGCTGCTCCACCGCCGCCCCGTCCAGCGCCGGATCGAGCGGAGGGAAATAGGTATTGAGCTCGATCGCCTGCGCGCCCGCCTGCTCGGCAAGCCGCGCATAGGACGTCCAGCCGGCATCGGTGGTGCCGTTCAGGCTGGCGATCAACGGAATGCCAAGCGCCGCCCGCGCGCGTTCGATCAGCCGCAGCTGATGCGGCGGCCCGGCGGTCGGCAGGCTGGCCCGGGGGAAAAACCCGTCGGCCTCGGCAAAGCCGGCGCCGAGCGCGTCCAGCCGCTCCCGCGCCGCCGCCTCGGCCTCGATCTCCTCCTCGAACAGCGACGGCAGCACCACCGCTGCCGCCCCGGCGTCCTCCAGCCGACGCAGCCCATCCAACGTGCCGGTCAGTGGCGAGGCCGAGGCGATCAGCGGATTGCGCAGCGAAAGCCCTAGATACTCCGTGGTCAGGTCCATCGCGGCCTCACTCTCGCGTCGACACGGGGGGATGGAAGCGTTCCGGCCGCCAGCCGGCCATCTCCTCGTAGGTGCGATATTTCTCCCGGATCGCCACCTCGGCGGCGGCCAGCACCTGCGCGGCTTCCTCGGGCCGGGTCTGCGCCAGCGCGCGATAGCGGATCTCGTTGTAGGCGTAGTCGCGGAACGGGATGGTGGGGCGCGGCGAGTCCAGCCGGAACGGGTTCTCCCCCGCCGCGCGCATCGCCGGATTGTAGCGGAACAGCGGCCAGTAGCCGGAGGCGGCGGCCAGATCCTGCTGGCGCAGCCCGTGGCGCAGGTCGTAGCCGTGGGCGATGCAGTGCGAATACGCAAGGATCAGCGACGGGCCGGGATAGGCCTCGGCTTCCCGGAACGCGAGCAGGGTCTGCTGCGGATTGGCGCCCATCGCCACCTGCGCCACATAGACATTGCCATAGGCAATCGCCTGCAACGCCAGATCCTTGCGCGCGGTGCGCTTACCGGCGGCGGCGAATTTGGCGATCGCCCCCAGGGGGGTGGCTTTCGACGCCTGCCCGCCGGTGTTGGAATAGACCTCGGTGTCCAGCACCAGCACGTTCACGTCGCGTGCGCTGGCCAGCACGTGATCGAGCCCGCCATAGCCGATGTCGTAGGCCCAGCCGTCGCCGCCCACCAGCCAGATGCTGCGCCGGACCAGATGGTCGGCCACCGAGGCCAGATCGCGCGCCGCCGGGTCCGAGCCGAGGGTCGCCAGCCGGCGCAGCAATTCGGCAAGCCGCGCGCGCTGGGCGCGGATCTCGGATTCCTGACGCTGCGGCGCGGCCAGCAACTCAGACACCAGCGTCTCGCCCAGCCGCGGCGCCAGATCGCGCGCCAGCCGTCGCGCCAGCGCCAGATGCTGGTCGGCGGCCAGGCGGAAGCCGAGGCCGAACTCCGCATTATCCTCGAACAGCGAATTGGACCAAGCGGGACCGCGGCCCTCGGCGTTCTTCGCCCACGGCGTGACCGGCAGGTTGCCGCCATAGATCGACGAGCAGCCGGTGGCGTTGGCGACCATCATCCGGTCGCCGAACAATTGCGACAGCAGCTTCAGATAGGGTGTCTCCCCACAGCCGGCGCAGGCGCCCGAAAAGGCGAACAGCGGCTCCAGGAACTGCACCCCGCGCACGGTGGCGAAATCGACCCGCGCGCGATCGGCCATCGGCAGGCGCTCGAAGAAGGCGATCCGCGGGCGTTCGGCAACGGCACGCCCCTGGTTCGGGACCAGATTGATCGCCTTCCGCCCCGGCTGGGTGGCGCTGAACGCCGGGCATGCCTCGACGCAAAGCCCGCAGCCGGTGCAATCCTCCAGATAGAGCTGCAAGGTGAACGCCACACCGGGGAAGCCGCGCGCGTTGATCGGCGCCGAGCGGAACCCTGCCGGTGCACCGGCAAGCTGCGCCGTGTCGTAGTATTTGGCGCGGATCACCCCATGCGGGCAGACGAAGCCGCACTGGCCGCATTGCACGCAGGTCTCCGGCTCCCAGACAGGCACCTCCTCGCCGACGTCGCGCTTCTCGAAGGCCGCGGTGCCGGGCGGGAAGGTGCCGTCGATCGGCATCAGACTGACTGGGATCTCGTCGCCGCGCCCGTCCAGCATGGCCCCGGTGACGCGGCGGACGAACTCCGGCGCATCCGGTGGCACCGGGGGCGGGCGGTCCCAGCCGGCGGTGACCGCGGCGGGGATGGGCACTTCGGCAAGCCGAGCCAGCGTGCCGTCCACCGCTTGGAAATTGCGTTGCACCACATCCTCGCCCTTGCCGCCGTAGGTCTTGCGGATGGCGGCCTTGATCCGCTCGATCGCCTCGGTGCGCGGCAGCACGCCGGCGATGGCGAAGAAGCAGGTCTGGAGGATGGTGTTGGTGCGCCCGCGCAGACCGACCTCCTGCGCGGTGCGGGAGGCGTCGATCACGTAGAGCCGCAGGCCGAGCGCGCGGATACGCGCCTGCATCGCCCGCGGCAGATGCTCCCACAGCCGCTCCGGGGCGTGCGGGCTGTTCAGCAACAGGGTGGCGCCGGGCGCGGCAAGCCGCAGCACGTCGTGCCGGCCAACGAAGCCCCAATGGTGACAGGCGATGAAACTCGCGCGATCGATCAGATAGGGCGCGCGGATCGGCCGCGGTCCGAAGCGCAGGTGGGATACCGTCTCGGCCCCCGACTTGTGCGAATCATAGACGAAATACCCCTGCGCGTAGCGGCCGGCATCCTCGGCGAGGATCTTTACGCTGTTCTTGTTGGCGCCCACCGTGCCGTCGGCGCCGAGGCCGTAGAACACCGCCCGCACCTCGTCCGCCGGTTCGATCGAGAAATCGGGGTCGACCGTAAGACTGGTGTGGCCGACGTCGTCGGTGATGCCGACGGTGAAGCCGTGAAGCGGACTGGGCGTGGCCAGCACGTCGAACACCGCTTTCGCCATCGCCGGGGTGAAATCCTTCGACGAGAGGCCAAAGCGCCCGCCGATCACGCGCGGCATGGTGGCGCGCGCGCCGGTGGCGACCGCCTCGGCGAGGGTGCTGACCACGTCCTGATAGAGCGGCTCGCCGCTGGCACCCGGCTCCTTGGTGCGTTCCAGAACGGCAATGCTCCGCACGCTTGCCGGCAGGGCGGCGAGGAAGGCGTCCGCGGCGAAGGGGCGGAACAGGCGCACCTGCACCACGCCGAGCTTTTCCCCGCGCGCACCCAGCGCGGCGGCGGTGGCGCGCGCGGTCTCGGCGGCACTCCCCATCACCACCACCACGCGCTCGGCGTCGGGCGGGCCGTCGTAGTCGAAGAGGCTGTAGCGCCTTCCGGTCAGCGCGCCGAGCCGGTCCATCGCCGCCTGCACATGGCCGGGCATCGCGGCAATGAACGGGTTCACCGTTTCGCGCGCCTGGAAGAACGTGTCCGGGTTGTGGGCGGTGCCACGCACCACCGGATGCTCGGGGTCGAGCGCGCGGGCGCGGTGGGCATGCACGAGCGCGTCGTCGATCAGCGCGCGGAGCTGCGCGTCCTCCAGCAACGTCAAGGTGTTCACCTCGTGGGAGGTGCGAAACCCATCGAAAAAATGCAGGAGCGGCACCCGCCCGGCCAGCGTCGCCGCCTGCGCGACCAGCGCCAGATCGTGCGCCTCCTGCACCGAGGCCGAGCAGAGCAGCGCGAAGCCGGCCGACCGCACCGCCATGACATCGGAATGATCGCCGAAGATCGACAGTGCTTGCGTCGCGACCGAACGCGCCGCGACGTGGAACACCGTCGGCGTCAGCTCGCCGGCGATCTTGAACATGTTGGGCAGCATCAGCAGCAAGCCCTGCGAGGCGGTGAAGGTCGTGGTCAGCGCGCCGGCCTGCAACGCGCCATGCACGGCGCCGGCGGCCCCGCCCTCGCTTTGCATCTCCTGCACCACCGGCACCTCACCCCAGAGATTGGGGATCCCGGCGGCGGCCCATTCGTCGGCGAGTTCGGCCATCGGGGAGGATGGCGTGATCGGGAAGATCGCGCAGACCTCGTTGACCCGATAGGCGACATGGGCGACGGCGGTGTTGCCGTCCAGCGTGGCGCGCGTCGCCATCTCAACCCGCCACCGGCTCGGCGATCATGGAGATCGCGTGGCACGGGCATTGTTCGAAGCAGACCGCGCAGCCGGTGCATTTCGCGTAGTCGTAACGGTAGCGGTTGCCAGGGCCGAGCTTCACGATCGCGTCCTCCGGACAGGCGGCATAGCAATTGTCGCACTCGAAACAGACGCCGCAGGAGAGGCAGCGCTGTGCCTCGCGGCGCGCCTCGGGTGGGGTGAGGCCGGCGGTGATCTCGGCGAACCCGGTGCGCTCGGCGGGTGGGGTTTCGCGCAGCAAGGCCGGATCGGCATCGCTAAACACCGGCAGGTGCAGCATCGCGAAGCTGACGAGCGGCGGCGGGGCGGGCTCGGTGCGGGCGGCGTCGCGCAGCCAGGCATCGATGTGCCGCGCCGCCCGCTTGCCATGACCGACCGCGACGGTGACGCTGCGCTGGGCCGGGATCATGTCGCCGCCGGCGAAAATCCCCGCCGCTCCGGTCATCATGTCGGGTCCCACCGCCACCGTGCCGTCCGGGTTCACCGCGACACCCGCGACGCGGCGGAGGAATCCGCTGTCGCTGTCCTGGCCGAGCGCCAGCACCACCGCATCGGCGCTCAGGGTCTCGATCTCCCCGGTCGGCTGCGGATGACCGTCCGGGTCGATCGTCATGCGTTCGACGGTGAGCGCATCGGCGGCGATTTCCCTGATCGTGGTGAGCCATTTGATCTTCACGCCCTCAGCCAGCGCCTCGTCGGCCTCGAACGCATGCGCGGGCATATGCGCGCGGTCGCGGCGATAGACGATCAGCGCCTCGGACGCGCCGAGGCGGCGGGCGGTGCGGGCGGCGTCCATCGCGGTGTTGCCGCCGCCATAGACCACCACCCGCCGGCCGAGCAGCGGCGGCGGCTCGCCGGCGCTCACCTCGCGCAGCAGGCTGACCGCATCGAGCACGCGGGCGGCATCGCGGGCGGGGATCTCCACATGGCGGGAAAGCCCGGCGCCGATCGCAACGAACACGGCATCGAACCGGCCCGCGTCGCGCGCGGCGAGGAGGTCGTCGATTTTCCGGTTGAGCACGATGCGAACCCCGAAGTCTTCGATGCGGGCGATCTCGCGCGCCAGGTCCGCGCGCGGCAGGCGATAGGCCGGAATGCCGAAATGCAGCATCCCACCGGCGACCGGTCCGGCCTCGTGGATTTCGACGGCGTGCCCGAGCCGCGCCAAGTGATAGGCGCAGGCAAGCCCCGAGGGGCCGGCGCC
>DAHWNE010000094.1 GCA_027340195.1 Acetobacteraceae bacterium
TCGGGTTGTGGACCAGCCCCAGGTCCAGCCGGCCGGTGGCGATCCATTCGATGATATGGGTCGAGAGCCCCTCCACGATCGCCAGCCGCGCGCGCGGCAACTCGGCGCGGAACCGCTCCACCAGCGGCAGGGTGAGCCGGCGGGCGAGCGAGGGCGGCAACCCCACCACCACCCGCCCGGCCGGCTCGTCGCGCCCGGCCAGCAGGCTGGCGCGGGCCTCGGTCAGCTGGTGCAGCACGTCCTGGGCGCGGTCGTGCAGGCGCTGCCCGGCCTCGGTCAGCACCACGCCGCGGCCGGTGCGGCGGAACAGCGGCGTGCGCAGGTCCTGTTCCAGCAGCCGCACCTGCCGCGACAGCGCCGGCTGGGCGATGCCCAGCACCACCGCGGCGCGGGAGAAGCCGCCGAGCTCGGCGACGCGCACGAAATATTCCAGCTGGCGCAGATTCATCCGAGCGCGCGGGCCAGATCCTCCCGCAGATCGGCCACGTCCTCGAGCCCGACCGAGAGCCGGATCACCCCGTCGGTGATGCCGAGCCGCGCCCGCTCCTCGGCGCCGATGCGCATATGGGTGGTGGTGGCGGGATGGGTGGCGAGCGACTTGGTGTCGCCGAGGTTGTTGGAAACCGCGATCAGCCGGAACCGGTTCATCGCCCGGAAGGCCGCCGCCTTGCCGCCGGCGACCTCGAACGTGACCATGGTGCCGCCGGCGCTCATCTGCGCCATCGCCAGGGCGTGCTGCGGGTGATCGGCCCGGGTCGGGTACCAGACCCGGCGGACGGCCGGATGCGCGGCCAGGACATCGGCCAGTTCCGCCGCCGCGCGACAGGCCGCATCGACCCGCAGGCGCAGGGTTTCCAGCCCCTTCAGCAGCAGCCAGGCGTTGAAAGGGGAGAGCGACGGGCCGGTGTTGCGGATGAACGGCTGCAAGACCTCCTCGACCCATTTCCGCCCGCCCAGCACCGCGCCGCCCAGGACCCGGCCCTGGCCGTCGATGTGCTTGGTGCAGGAATAGACCACCACATCCGCCCCCAGCGTCAGCGGCTGCTGCAACAGCGGGGTGGCGAAGACGTTATCGACCACCACGATGGCGCCGGCGGCATGGGCCAGCTCGGCCACCGCGCGCAGGTCCACCATCTCCAGCATCGGGTTCGACGGCGTCTCCAGCAGCACCAGGGCGGCCGGCTTCGCCAGCGCCGCGCGCCACTGCTCCAGATCGCCGCCATCGACGAACTCCGAGCTGATCCCGTAGCGCGGCAGCAGGGTGGAGACGATCCAGTGGCAGGAGCCAAACAGCGCGCGCGAGGCGACCACCCGGTCGCCGGACTTGAGCTGCGAGAGCAGCGCAGCATGAACCGCGGCCATGCCGGTGGCGGTGGCGCGGCAGGCCTCCGCCCCCTCGATGGCGGCGAGGCGGGCCTCCAGCATGGCGACGGTGGGGTTGCCGAAGCGGGAATACTGGTAGTGCTGGATGGCGCCGGTGAAGGTTGCCTCGGCCTGCTCGGCATTGTCATAGACATAGCCGGAGGTGAGGAACAGCGCCTCGGCGGTCTCCCCGTGCGGGGTGCGGGTGGTGCCGCCGTGGATCAGTTCGGTGGCGGGGCGGAAGCGGTGCGACATGATGCGGCCCTGCGAAAGAGTGGGGCCGGCCCTCGGAGGGGGACGGTCCGCCCTGACGGGGGAACCGCGGGCCTCTTTAGCGCGCTTGTTTCACCTCGCCGCAATCCGGCCGGACAAATCACGAGGGGCCACCGCCCCGAGGGGCCGTGCCGGCGCGGCCTATAGGGCGCGGGCGATTGCGCCGTCAAGCGCCGGGCGGTATACGGGCGCCGACGCGGGTGTAGTTCAATGGTAGAACGGCAGCTTCCCAAGCTGCACACGAGGGTTCGATTCCCTTCACCCGCTCCAGCCTGCCCGCGCTGGGAGCGATCAGGCCCAGGCCGAAGGCGGCACCGCCACCGGCTCGCTCGGCACCAGCGTCGCCACCGAGACATGCGGCCAGGTCAGCCCGGCGAAATTGAGGAACACCACCTGCGAATACTGGATCTGGGTGACGTTCACCCGGATGGTGATCGGCTCCGGAATGTCGCGCGGCGGTTCGACATGGAACACCGGCACCGGCTGGCCCGGGCGCGCGGGCGAGGCCGGAATCCGCAGCGGCGGCGCGCCCAGCCGGAAGATCGGGATGGTGATCACATGCTCCACCGTCTCGATCCAGAAGGTCGCGGTCATGCGCACCGAATTGGCGTTGGGGGTGGTGGCCGCGGCGTTGCCCATCAGGAATGCGATATTCGCCGCCCCGCCACCGAACTCCGGCGGCGCGGGGGTGGTGGAGACGGTGAAAACGATGGTGTTGGTGATGGTCTGACCGGCGATCGCCTCCCGCAGAACCTGGTTCGGATCGTTCAGGATCGCGTGGGTGATGGTGCCGGCGGCGATGAATTTCGTCAGGTCCTGGGGAATGCGCGGCGTGTCCTTGTTCGCGGCGATCTGGCTGGCGAAGGGAATGAAATGCGGCGGGCTGCTGCCGATGACGAATGGGGTGATGTTGACGGGCGGAATGGTCGGCGGCCCGGCAATCGATCCGGCCGGCTCCGGCCCCTGCGCATTGACGGTGGTGCCGTGCGGGATGGAGGCCATGCGCACCAAGGAGGCGCCCAGTTCCGGGTCGGTCGCGGTCGCCGGCACATGCATCCAGAGGCCGGGCTCGAAATGGA
>DAHWNE010000126.1 GCA_027340195.1 Acetobacteraceae bacterium
CGCCTGCGCCAGCGCCTCGTAATCCAGGAACTCCGGCAGCTCCGGCCCCACCGCGCGGTCGAACATCCGCTTCGCCAGCCCCATCGCGAAGCTCGGGCCCGCGGCGTAGTCCGCGGCCAGCGCCATGGCGCGCGCCACCAGCTCCGCCTCCGGCACCACGAATTCGACCAGGCCGAAGCGCAGCGCCTCCTCCGCCCCGATCACCCGCCCGGAGAACGCCAGCTCCTTGCCCCGCGCCGGCCCCGCCCGCCGCGCCAGGAACCAGGCCAGCCCGCCATCCGGGGCCAGCCCGACGCGGCGGAACGTGGCGCCGAACCGCGCCCCTTCGCTCGCCATCACCACATCGCACGCCAGCGCGTAGGACCAGCCCACCCCCACCGCGACGCCGGTGACGGCGGCGATGATCGGCTTTTCGGTGGTGTGCAGCAGCCGCACCACCTCGTGCGAGCCGCGCTGCATCCGCTGCCGCCCGGCGCGCAGGGACCGATCCTCGCCCATCTTCCCCACATCCGCCCCGGCACAGAAATGCGCCCCCGCCCCGGTCAAAACCGCGGCGCGAATCGCATCGTCGTCGCGCACCCGCAGCAGATGCGCAACGAGTTCGGCGCGCATCTCCACCGTCAGCGCGTTCATCCGCTCCGGCCGGTTCAGCACCAGCCGCGCCACCGCGCCCTCGATCACCAGCTCCACCGCCATCGTCCGCCCTCCCGCTCCGCCGCCAGTCAACAAGGTTGACCGCCCCCCCGCAAGCGGCCAGCCTCAAGCCAACCGAAGGGGGAGATCATGGCACGACCGTTCGAGGGAATCCGGGTGATCGACATCACCCATGTGCTGGCCGGGCCGTTCGCGGCCTATCAGCTCGCCGTGCTCGGCGCGGATGTCATCAAGGTGGAACAACGCGCCGACCCGGACCAGAGCCGCGGCTCCGGCACCGATCCCGCGCTCAACCGCGCCGGCATGGGCACCGGCTTCCTCACCCAGGCCTCCAACAAGCGCGCCATCACCGTCGATCTCAAGCCCCCGCAGGGCCGCGAGATCGTCCGCAAGCTGGCCGCCACCGCCGATGTGTTCGTGGAAAACTACCGCCCCGGCGCGTTCGAGGCGCTGGGCCTCGGCTACGACGCGCTGGCGGCGATCAACCCGCGCCTCATCTACGCCTCGTTCTCCGCCTTCGGCCAGGACGGCCCGCGGCGGGAGCACACCGCCTACGACCACGTGATCCAGGCCACCTCCGGCATCATGGCGATGACCGGCACCGAGGAGGTCCACCCGATCAAGTTCGGCTCTCCGGCGATCGACTACGCCACCGGCACCATGGGCGCCTTCGCGCTCGCCTCGGCGCTGTTCCAGCGCGAGCGCACCGGGCGCGGCCAGCGCATCGACATGGCGATGCTGGACGTGGCGATGATCCTGATGGCCAGCCATCTGACCGGCTTCCTGCGCAACGGCAAACACCCCAAGCCGCACGGCAATAAGCAGCCGCACGCCACCAACTCCGCCTACCGCACCCGCGACGGCGCGCTGGTGATGCTGGGCGCCTCCAACCTGCGCCAGCAGAAGCGTTTGTGGACGGTGCTGGAACGGCCGGACATGATCAAGACCAGCAACGAAGCCCGCGACGCCGGCCGCGACGCGGAGGAAGCGGTGCTGACCGAAATCATGGCCACCCGCACCGCCGCCGAGTGGGAGGACTACCTGCAATCCCGCCACGTCCCCGCGGCAAGGGTGCGGCGGATGGAGGAGGCGCTGGCCGACCCGCAACTCGCCACCCGCGGCGTGCTGCACCGCCACCAGGGCGCCGAGGGCGTGTCCGGCCCCTTCACCGTGCCGCTGGCCGCCTTCAAATTCGCCCATGACGGCCCGCGCATCGACACCCCGCCGCCGGCGCTGGGCCAGCACACCGATGCGGTCCTGGCCGAGCTCGGCTACGACGCCGCCGCCATCGCGCAACTGCGGAATGAAGGAGTGATCTGATCCATGCAGCTCGGACGCCTCGGGGCCTGGTACCCCATCGATCGGCTGGATGCCGCCGGCATCCGCGCCTTCGTCGCCACCGTGGAACGACTCGGCTACGATACGCTCTGGTATCCCGAATCGCGCGGCTATGAATCGCTGTCGCTGGCCGGGTTCATGCTCGGCGCCAGCCGCACGCTGAAACTCGGCTCCTCGATCGCCAGCATCTACGCGCGCGATGCCTTCACCGCCGGGCGCGGGCTGGCCAGCCTGCGCGCGCTCTACGGCGACCGCTTCATCCTCGGGCTCGGCGTCAGCCACCTGCCGATGGTGGAAAAGCTGCGCGGGCACAGCTACGCCAAGCCGGTGCCGGCGATGCGGGCCTATCTGGACGGCATCGACAAGGCGCTGGGGGCGGAGGCCGCCGACGCGCCGATCGCGCTCGCCGCCCTCGGGCCGCTGATGCTGAAACTCGCCTCCGAACGCACCCGCGGCGCCCTGCCCTACAACGTCACCCCCACCCATACCGCGATGGCGGCCAAGGCGCTGGCCCCCGGCAAATGGCTGGCGGTGGAGCAGAAGGTCTGTCTGGAAACCGACCCCGCCCGCGCCCGCGCGCTGGGGCGGGCCGAGCTCGCGCGCTACATGCGGCTCGACAATTACCGCAACAACTGGCTGCGCACCGGCTTCACCGAGGCCGAGCTCGAGGGCGGCGGCTCCGACCGCTTCATCGACGGCATGGTGCTGTGGGGCGACGCGGCCACCATCCGCCGCGGCCTCGATGCCCATTTCGCCGCCGGGGCGACACATGTCTGCATCCAGCCGGTCCACGCCGAGGGGGATTTCGCCGCCCGCGACGCCACCCTCGCCGCGCTCGCCGGAGCATGAGCAATCGCTTCCGCCTGCTGTTCCTGCCGCCGCAGACCGAGGCCGCCCGCGGTTTCGCCGCAAGGCTGCAAGCGGAGGTTCCCGAAGCCCTGGTGACGGTGGCGGACACCGCGGCCGAGGCCGAGGCCGCGATCGCCACCGCCGACGCTGCCTTCGGCACCATCCCGCCGGCGCAGCTCGCGCGCGCGGGGCGGCTGCGCTGGTTGCAGGCCCCGCAGGCCGCGCCCCCGGCCGGATATTACACGCCCGAACTGATCTCGCATCCGGTCGCGGTGACCAATTTCCGCGGCATCTACAACGACCACATCGCCGCCCATATCCTCGCCTTCGTGCTTGCCTTCGCACGCGATTTCCACACCTACCTGAGGTTGCAGGCGGAACGGCGCTGGCAGCCGCGCCCGCTGGATACCGGCGTCATCCACCTGCCGGCCGCCACCGCGCTGATCGTCGGCGCCGGCGGGATCGGCGCCGAGGCGGCTCGGCTACTGGCCGCGTTCGGGGTGCGGGTGCTCGCCACCGACGCGCGCCGCGCCGACACCCCGCCGGGAATCGCCGCCCTCCACCCGCCCGAGGCGCTCGACGAACTGCTGGGGCAGGCCGATTTCGTCATCCTGACGGTGCCGCATACCCCGACCACCGAGGGGATGATGGACCGCGCCCGCTTCCGCCGCATGAAGCCCGGCGCCTTCTTCATCAATATCGGCCGCGGCCGGACCACGCGCCTCGACGACCTCGCCGCCGCGCTGGAGGCCGGCGAGATCGCCGGGGCCGGACTCGACGTCTTCGAGACCGAACCGCTGCCCGCCGATCATCCGCTGTGGACCCTGCCCGGGGTCCTGATCACGCCGCATACCGCGGGCTATGGTCCGGAGCTCGACCAGCGGCGCTACGCGGTGCTGGCCGCCAATGCCCGGGCCTTCGCCGCCGGGGCCCCGCTGATGAATCTGGTGGACAAGGCGGGGTGGTTCTGAACGCAAGCGCCGCTCGGCCCTGGTGCCGGGGTCGCGCGCGCTCCCGTCATGGCCGGCCCGAGCCCGGCCGCGTGCCGACATCCCCCCTTGCGCGGCGCCAGCGCACCCCGCCTCGCTCCTCCGCCCGTGGCGGCGTATCGCCGATGCCTCCAGTCCCTGCCCGGCCGCGGCCATCCGCATAGTGACGATCGTCGCGGCCCGTGTCTTACGGCGAGGCCGGGCCGGTGGCGATGACCGCGGCGGCGGGGGGAATACCGGAGAC
>DAHWNE010000127.1 GCA_027340195.1 Acetobacteraceae bacterium
CCAGAATCTACAGATCGGGGCGGAACTCGGCCTCCGGAACCACGCGCCACTCTCGGATTTGCCCGTCTTTGCAGAAACGTTCCGGAAGCGGGACCGGACGCAATCATCCGCCCCCTTGCCCTGCCCCGCCGCCGGCGCCACCCTGCGGCCATGACCTGGTCCCTGCTGATCCGCGATCCCGCCACCGGCGCGCTCGGCGCCGTCGTCGCCTCCCGCTTCTTCGCCGTCGGCGCGCTCACCATTGCGGTGGAGGGCGGCCTCGCCGCGCTCGCCACCCAGGCGCTGGTCAACCCAATGTATCGCCCGCGCGCGCTCGCCCGCCTGCGCGCCGGGGAGAGCCCGACTGTCGTCCTCGCCGCCCTGACCAGGGACGACGCCGGCGCCGCGCATCGCCAGTGCCACATCCTGGATGCCAGCGGGCGCATCGCCCAGCACACCGGCGCCGGCTGCGTCGCCTGGGCCGGCGCGGTGTGCGGTACCGACATCTCGGTGGCCGGCAACATGCTGGCCGGGCCGGAGGTGATCGCCCGCACCCGCGATGCTTTCGCCGCCGCCTCCGGCTCCCTTCCCGAACGGATGCTGGCGGCGATGCGAGCAGGCGAGGCGGCCGGCGGGGACCGTCGCGGTCGGCAATCGGCGGCGCTGTTGCTGGCCACCGCCGATCCCTACCCCGATCTCGACCTCCGCGCCGACGACCATCCGGACCCGCTGGCCGAGCTACTGCGGCTGTACCGGGTCAGCCTGGAGCGCTTCGCCGTGTTCCGCCGCTTCCTGCCCGGTGCCGATCATCCCGGCGTGTTCGACCGCGCGGTCATCGAGGCGGCGCTGGCCCGCGAGGCACGGCCGCCCGGGCGCTGAGCCAGCACCTCGGCCAGCCGCGTCACCCCGGCGGTGATGCGCTCCGGTGCCAGCCCCCCATAGCCCATCACCACCCCGGCGCAGTCCGGCCGAGGCGCGGCGACATAGAGCGGGCCGACCGGGTATAGCCCCACACCCGCCGCCCGTGCCGCTGTGACCAGCCCGGTCTCGGACGCTGCCGGCAGCTCGGCGAACCAGACCACCACATGCAGCCCCGCTGCCGCGCCTTGCACGCGCACCCGCGCGCCGAACCCTGCCCGCAGCGCGGCCAGCAGCGCCGCCCGCCGGGCGGCGTGGCGGCGGCGGATGCGGCGCAGATGCGCCTCGTACCCGCCGCCGGCGATAAGCGCGGCCAGCGCCTCCTGCTCCAGGGTGGGAGCGTGCCGGTCGGTCAGCCGCTTGGCGGCGCGGAGCGGGCCCACGAGCTCCGGGGGTGGCACCAGGTAGCCAAGGCGTAACCCGGGCGAGAGCGTTTTCGATATGGTACCGAGATAGATCACCCGCGCCCCACCCGGCCGCGCCGCCAGCGGCGGAATCGGCGCGATGTCGTAGCGGAACTCGCTGTCGTGGTCGTCCTCCAATACCCAGGCGCCGGTTTTCGCCGCCCAGTCCACCAGCGCGGCGCGGCGCCCGGCCGGCAGTACGCCGCCCAGCGGGAACTGGTGGGAGGGCGTCAGATGTACGATCCGCGCCCCGCCCGCCGGCAGCGCGTCGGTCATCAACCCGTCCTGGTCCACCGGCACCGGCAGCAGGCTGGCCCCGGCGGCGCGGAACACGTCGCGGGCCCGTGCGTAGCCGGGGTCCTCCACCACCGCCGCGGCGCCTTGGTCCAGCGCCAGCCGCGCGCAGAGGTCGATCCCCTGTTGCGAGCCGTTCACCACCACGATCTGCTCTGCCGTGCAGCGCAACCCGCGAGCGCGCCACAGATAGGCCGCCAGCGCCGCCCGCAGCGCCGGCTGGCCCTCCGCCGCGCCGTAGCCCACCCAGGCGGGGCGTCGCGGCAAGGCTGCGAGCAGCGCGCGCTTCCAGGCCAGCAGCGGAAAATCCTCCGCCGCCAGATCGCCGAAGCGGAAATCGGCCAGCGCCGGTCGCGGTGGCTGCACCGCCTCCGCCGAGGCCAGCCGCGACCCGTAGGCGGACAGAGGCTCCGGCGCCCGCGGCTCGGCGTCGGCCGCCGGCGGGGGGGCAGCGCGCAGCCCCGGCGCCACCACCGCCCGGGCACCGGGGCGGGAGCGCAGATACCCCTCGGCCAACAGCTGCTCGTAGGCGGCGGTGACGGTGCCACGGGAAACCCCGCGCTCGGCCGCCAGCCCGCGGGTGGAGGGCAGACGCGCGCCCGACGGCAGCGTCCCGGCCAGGATCTGCGCGCGCAACTCCGCGGCGATGGCTTGCGCCTGGCCGGCGGTGGGCGACAACTGGCTCATCGATTCACCCAGAAACTGGTCATTCCTGCCGGACCAGTTTCGGTCCATCCCTGCCCTGTCCGCAACCCACCGGAGCCGCCGCGATGGACCCGAGCCCTCCCAGCTTTCCCGTCACCCCGCGCAACCGGGTCCGCCGCCGCCCGCAGCGTGGCCATTACGACCACGAGACGGTGTATCGGGTGCTGGACGCGGCCATGCTGTGCCACATCGCCTATGTGATCGACGGCCAGCCCTATTGCACCCCGACCGCGTTTTGGCGCGAGGGCGATCATCTCTACTGGCACGGCTCCGCGGCCAGCCGGATGATCCGTGCCGAGGCGAAGGGGATTCCGGTCTGCCTGACGGTTGCGCATATGGATGCGATCGTGCTGGCTCGTTGCGGGTTCAACCATTCCATCAACTACCGGGCGGTGATGGCGTTCGGCCGCGCCGCGCCGGTGACCGGCGATGCGGCGAAGCGACGGGCGATGGATGCGTTCATCGACCGGTTCTTCCCCGGCCGCGCCGCCGCGCTGCGCGCGCCCACCGCGCAGGAGGTGGAGGCGACCACCATCCTGGGGATGCGGATCGAGGACGCCTCCGCCAAGATCCGCGATGTCGGCGTGCATGACGAGGAGGTGGACTATGCGCATCCGGTCTGGGCGGCGCTGATCCCGCTCGCCACGGTGCTGGGCGCGCCCGAGGAATGCCCGCGCCAGATGCCCGGCGTGACCGCGGCGGCAGGCGGGATGGCGGCCTATCGCGCGGGGCGGCGGCTCGATGAGGTGATGGCGGAGACAGCCGCGCTCAAGTCTTCGTGACCGCTTGCAAAGAAAAACCCCCGGGCTTGCGACCGGGGGTCAAGTAAACAGGGAGGCTTCACGTCTGGGAGACGCAGGGACCAATGGCCCCCTTCCGACCCCGAAGGACCGGAACACTGGCGAGCAAACCCGCCGTATCCACTAGCTGGAAGCTAGGTGCTCCCCGCTTCGTTGTGCAGCGCCAAAACCCGGACGCGGCCATGTCTTGCGCGCATATCGATCCGGATTCGCCGCTGAGATTGACAACAGGCAAGCCGTGACGCTGGCTCAGAACAGCGAATAGCCGCCGTCGATCACGAAACTGTCGCCGGTGTGATAGGCCGATGCCTCGCTCATCAGATACACCGCGATGCCGCCGAAATCCGCCCCCGTGCCCCAGCGCCGCATCGGGATGCGCGGCATCACGTTGCCGGCGAATTTCGGGTTGCCGACGGCATTCGCGGTCATGTCGGTCTCGATCCATCCGGGCAGGATGGCGTGGGCGCGGATGCGATGGCGGGCGAACTCGACAGCGAGGGCCCGGACCATCGAGATCATGCCGCCCTTGGTCGCGGCGTAATGTTCCGACCGCGGCGAGCCCTCCACCGCCGC
The DNA here is from genome assembly GCA_027340195.1 of Acetobacteraceae bacterium. GTDB lineage: Bacteria > Pseudomonadota > Alphaproteobacteria > Acetobacterales > Acetobacteraceae > JAJZVS01. The sequence continues at coordinate 3,674 of DAHWNE010000127.1, forward strand.
CAGCGACGCGGTGCCCACCAACACCCCCCCGCCGCCGCGTTCGACCATGTGCCGGGCCGCGGCGCGGAACGTGTAGAACGCGCCGTGCAGATTGACCCGCAGCACGCGGTTCCATTCCTCGGTGCTCATGTCGAGGAAAGACCGCTGGCCGCGCCCGCTGACCCCGGCATTGGCGAAGCACCCGTCCACCCTGCCGAGCTCCGCCACTGTGCGCGCGAAGGTCGTCTCCACCGCCGCCTCCTCGCCCACATCGCAGGTCAGCGCCAGCACCCGCCGGCCGGTGGCCGCCAGAGTCGCCCGCGCCGCCTCGTTCTTGGCCGGGTTGGTGCCCCAGATCGCCACATCGGCGCCGGCCTCGGCCAGCATCCGCGCCATCCCTAGCCCGATCCCGGAGTTGCCCCCGGTGACCAGCGCCACCTTGCCCGCAAGATCGAACGGATGCGCCATCGCCTCAGGCCCCCAGCCGGTAGAACCGGGTCGCGGTGCCGGAGAACAGCGCCGCCTTCTCCGCCTCCGAGGCGCCGGCGGCCAGACGCTTGAAGCTGTTCCAGCACACCGCGTAGCTGTACGACCCCTTGTCCACCGGGAAATTGCTCTCGAACATGCAGCGATCGGCGCCGAACAGCTCGATGGTGGTCTCGATATACGGCTTCCAGGCCGCCGCCAGGGCTTCCGAGGACGGGGGTTCCGCGCCGTTCTCGAAGCCATAGCCGTTGATGCGCATCCCGAGCCCGCCCAGCTTCACATACACGTTGGGGCAGGTGGCCAGTTCCGCCATCGACGCCCGCCAGGCCGGGAATACCTCCGCCCCCTTGCCGGCGAACCGGCCGATGCCCAGCGGCCCGCCGACATGGTCCAGCACCATCCGCGCCGCCGGGAAGGCGCGCGCCAGCGCGGTCAGTTCGGGGATCTGCGGGTGATACAGCCACGCATCGTAGCTCAGCCCCATCGCCGCCAGCCGGGCGAAGCCTTCGCGGAACGCCGCGGTGCCCATCAGCTCGGCCGGCGCCGGGTTGCCGGGGTTCAGCATGACCGGGTCGGAATCCCAGGCGGTGATGTGGCGGATGCCGCGGAACCGCCCGCCGCCGGCGGCCAGATGCGCCGTCAGCACCGCCTCCACCCGCGCCCCCAGCGCCAGATTGGCGTGCCCGACGATGCCCGCGCACATCCGTGAGGGACCATAGAGGCCTGACACGCTCATCGCGGCGACGCCGTTGACGAACTCGGTCTCGCCCACCGGGCGCAGCTCCTCCGGCCCGTCGGCGCGGTGGAACGCGCGCGCCTGCACGAACACGGTATGGGTGATGTTGTGCCCGGCGTTGATGTCGGCCAGCAGGTCATCGTGCAGATAGCGCCAACCGCCGCGATCCCACAGATGGTGATGCGGATCGACGATCGGCAGGCCGGGCTCGATGATCGGCTCTACCCGGCGCGCGAGCCAGGCGCGGCGGACTTCCAGGTAGTGGAATTGGGTGCTGCTCATGTGACGTTCCCCGTTGCGCCGCCTATGCTAGGCCCGCCCCGCCCGAGGCTCCAAGAGGACCGCCATGCCCGCGCCCGAGACCATTCCGTACCCCGACGCCGTGCTCCGCCGCATTCTGTCTACCACGCGGGTGATCGCGCTGGTGGGGGCATCGTCGAACTGGAACCGCCCCAGTTATTTCGTGATGAAATATCTCCAGG
>DAHWNE010000137.1 GCA_027340195.1 Acetobacteraceae bacterium
GCGGGTTCCCAGGCCCGGCGATACGCCTCCGCGTACCTGATATTCGGCTGCGCGCCCACCCGGCCCTCGGTAAAAAACATCCAAGCCAGTGATGGAAGTGGACTCCCCGGCGGCGGTTGTCATGCCCCGTCCCCCGCCACCCAGGCCTCGCAGCAGGCTTTCGCCAGCGCGCGCACCCGCCCGATATAGCTCGCCCGCTCGGTCACGCTGATGACGCCGCGCGCGTCCAGCAGGTTGAACAGATGGCTGGCCTTGATGCACTGGTCATAGGCCGGCAGCGCCAACCGCCGCGCCAGCAGGGCCGCGCACTCGGTCTCGGCGTCGGCGAAATGCGCGGCCAGCCGCCCGGTATCGGCGAACTCAAAATTGAACGCCGAGAACTCCCGCTCCGCGCGCAGGAACACATCGCCGTAGCGCACCCCGGCGCCGTTGAAATCGAGCTCGTACACGTTCTCGACGTTCTGCACATACATCGCCAGCCGCTCGAGACCGTAGGTCATCTCGAAGCTGGGCAGGCTCACCGCGATCCCACCGACCTGCTGGAAATAGGTGAACTGCCCTACCTCCATGCCGTCGCACCACACCTCCCACCCCAGCCCCCAGGCGCCCAGGGTGGGGCTCTCCCAATCGTCCTCCACGAAGCGGAAATCGTGCCGCAGCGGATCGAGGCCGATTTCGCGATAGCTCGCCAGCAGCAGCTCCTGCGCGTCGGCGGGAGACGGTTTCATAATTACCTGATACTGGTAGTAGTGCTGCAAGCGGTTCGGATTCTCTCCGTACCGCCCGTCGGTCGGCCGGCGCGAGGGCTGCACATAGGCCGCCCGCCAAGGCTTCGGCCCCAGCGCGCGCAGGGTGGTGGCGGGGTGGAACGTGCCGGCGCCCATCTCCATGTCGTAGGGTTGCAGCAGCACGCAGCCTTGCCGGCTCCAGAATCGTTGCAGCCGGAGGATCAGGTCCTGGAAGCTGGGCGCGTCATGGCGGGGCATCGGGTGGGTCCGGAAACTGGCGCGGGGTAAAGCATCCGCCGCCCGCCCCGGCAAGCCGGGTATGTCGCCTGCCGCGGGTCCGCGGCGAGGCCGGCAGCCCCCGCCCGGCAGTCAATGCAGCTGCGGCGCCTTCAGGAACCGTGCCCGATCGGCCGACCGCACCGCGATCTCCAGCGTCTCCCGGTCCCGCCGCAGGCTGAGGCGCACCTCCGCGCCGGCGCTGCCGGAGGCCCAGACCCGCCGCCAGAGCCCGGCCAGATCCCCCGGCTCCTCGCCGTTCACGCTCAGGATGCGGTCGCCCACGCGCACCCCTGCCTTCTCGGCCGGGGCGTCGTCGGCCAGGCCGCCCACCAGCAGCGCATCCTCGGTCTCGGTCGCATACATCCCGAGCCACGGGCGCGCCGGGCGGTTCACCCGGCCGAAATTCAGCAGATCGTCCAGAATCGGTGGCAGCAAGTTGATCGGCACCACCATGTTCATGTCCAGCCGGCGTCCCTTGCGGTCCCCCTGCTGGAGGATCAGCGAGCCGATCCCCATCAGCCGGCCGTCCACGATCAGCCCGCAGCCGCCCCAGAACGGGTGCGCGGGAGCGGTGAAGAGCGCGTCGTCCAGCACATATTCCCAGTAGCCGGCGAATTCCTGCCGCGCCACGATGCGGGTCTCGACCGCGTGCTTGCGCCCGCCATAGGCGGCGAACACCGCCGCGTCCCCGGTCTTCAGCAGATCCGGGTCGCCCATCTCCAGCGCCGGCAGCCCCAGCCGGCCCAGCGCCTGCACCAGCCCGAACCCGGTCTCCTGGTCATAGGCCAGCGCATGGCCGGGCACCGCACGCCCGTCGGTGGAGGTAATCCAGATCGTTTCCGCCTCGGTCACCAGATAGCCGATGGTGGCAATCAAACCGGAGTCGCGGATCACCACGCCGCTGCCCGCGCGTTCGGTGCCCAGCGTGCCGGCGGTGAAGGCATCGGCGGGGACAAAGCTGCGAATCCCCACCACCGCATCCAGCGCGCGGGTCAGATCGTAGGAGTAATCGGACGGGTCCGGTTGCAGATTGGCCGGAATCTCCCAGTCGGCCTTCGCCATCGATACGGTCTCTCATGCTCGGGCACGACGGGCCCGCCCGAAGCCAGTATCGGCGGTTTCCGGCGCGAAGGCCAGGGGCCTTACCGCTGCCCGTCCCAACCGAACCAATGGCGGTCCAGCGGACCTGCCCCTGATCGGGGTCCAGGGGCGGAAGCGCTTGGCCCCTCCCTTATACCAGCCGCCTTCGATGGTGACCCATGAAGAATGGGTCAACCGCGGCCGGTATCGAGTCTTGTTTCGCGCGCCGCCGCCCGCCAACCCGGCGCGCAGACCAACCGGTCTTATGGCCGGAAGAGTCGGCCATAAGACCGGTTGGAATTACACCGGCAGCAACCCCAGGCACCGCCCCAACTGGCCGGCGCGGAACAGGAAGCCGACCAGTTCCGCCGCGTCCGGCAGCCCGGAGGCCTGGGTGACGTCGCTCAACGCGCAGAGCTCCGCGACCGCGTCGGCCGCGCCCGAGAGGATGTCATTGCCTCCGGTCAGCAGCAGCATGGGCACCGTCGGGTCGTGTTCGGCCAGCTGCATCATCACGTAGCACCCGTCCTGGGCTGGGCTCTCCAGGGTGGCGATCACCGCCATCGGCCGTCGCTCGCGGAAGCCGCGCGTCAGGTCCCGTTCCGACCCCAGCCGATCGACGGTGATACCCAAATAGGCACAGAGTTCGGCGATGGCGGCGCTGACCGCCGGGCGATCCTCGATCACCAGCACCAGCGGGGTGCGGCGGTTGACGAGTTCGAGCGCGACGGGCGACGGGCCGCGGCTGACGCGGACCTGATCGGCAATATGGTTCATCGGAACCCCCTTCTGGTTTCCAGCTTGCGAAGGATGCCGCCGCGGGCCGGGCCGGAAACAGCATGGCAACCGTCAAATCGTCAGGCGAGGGGCGTGAAACCCCGTCAAATCCGCGTTCTTGCCGCAGCGGCCCGGCGGCTCTATGGCAGGGGCATGATCCTGCTGCGGCACGGCCAGAGCGCGTTCAACCTGCATTTCACCGCCACCCGCAAGGACCCCGGGATCATTGATGCCGCGCTGACCGAGCTTGGCCACCAGCAGGCCCGCGCCGCCGCCGAGGCGCTGGCCGGGCAGGGGATCGGGCGCATCCTGGTCTCTCCCTACACGCGCGCGTTGCAGACCGCGGCGCCGGTGGCCGCCGCCCTCGGCGTGCCGGTCATCGTCACCCCGCTGGTGCGCGAGCGGGCTGCCTTTGCCTGCGACATCGGCACCCCGCGCACGGCGCTGGCCGATGCCTGGCCGGGGCATGATTTCGCCCATCTGGACGAGATCTGGTGGCCGCCGATGCCGGAGCCGGCGGCGGCGGTGGTGGACCGCGCCAACCTGTTCCGCGCCGAGATGGCCGCGCTGCCCGACTGGGCCAACACGCTGGTGGTGACCCATTGGGGGTTCATCATGGCGCTCACCGGCCTCAGCGTGCCCAACGGAGAGCATCTGCGCTTCGACCCCACCGCTCCGCCGCCCGCAACCATCCCTTGGAAAGTCTAGCGGATTCGCGCCAGCATCCCGCGGTTCCCCGTCGCCGCGGCGAATCGGCTGCCCACCGCGTACCACAGCAGCAGCATCGCCTCGCGCGGCCAGAACCACGGGTGCAGCGCCGCCAGCCGCGAGCGCTCGGCCGCGCAGGGCACCACCCGCAGCCCGAGTCCCGCCGCCATCGCCAGGCTGCGCGCCAGATGGGCCCGGCTGGTCACCAGCACCGCCTCCCCCTCCGGCGCCAGATCCGCCCGGTAGCAGCGGAGATTCTCGAGCGTATGGCGCGAGCGGGGTTCGAGCACGATGGCATGATCGACCACTCCGGCGGCCAGCAGGAACGCGCGCCCGGCCGCCGCCTCCGACACCGGCGCCGGCGGGCGCAGTCCGCCCAGGATGGCGATCCGCACGCCCGGGTCCGCGGCCCACAGCGCCGCCGCCCGCGCCAGCCGGGCCCGGAACGCGCGCCCCGGCCGGCCGGACGCGCCGAGCCGCGCCCCCAGCACCAACACCCACCGCCGCCTGCCCGCCGCGGGCACGACCGGCGCCCGCAGCCCGTGCCAGGCCACCACCGCCAGCGCCGCCAGCGGGGCAAGCCCCAGGCTGAGCACGCTCACCCCCAGCGCCAGCGCCAGCATCGCCGCGCCGTCGCGCCCGACCATCGCCCCGTCACCCTCCATGCCCACGTCCCCTAGGCTGGACCCGGCGCTGGTGGCGCGCGTGGCGGCCCGCTACGCCGCCGAGGGGCGGTTCGCCCGCGGCTTCGTCGCCGGCAAGCTGCGCCGCGACCCGGCCAGCGCCGCCATTCTGCACGCCGCCGGCGCCGAGGGGTTCGGCAGCGTGGTCGATCTCGGCTGCGGGCGCGGGCAGCTGGCCGTCGCGCTGCTGCTGGCCGGCGCCGCCAGCGCGGTGACCGGGATCGAGGCGGCGCCAACGCAGGCCGCCCAGGCCGCGCGCGCCGGCGCCGGGTTGCCGTTGCGGGTGATCCGCCGCGACCTCGCCGCCGATCCCAGCGTGCCGGCCGCCGATACGGTGCTGATCGTCGATGTGCTGTACCAGCTGGCCACCACGGCCCAGCTTGCGTTGCTGCGCGCCGCGGCGGCGGCGGCGCGGCACCGGGTGCTGATCCGCGCGCTGGACCCCGGAGCCGGGGCGCGCGCCGCGCTGACCCTGGGGTGGGAACGGCTCAGCCGGCGGCTCTCCCCTCATGCCGGCGCGGTGGTGAACCCGCGCCCGCCGGCCGAGGCGGCGGCGATTCTGTGCGATGCGGGGTTCGCGGTGACGCTGGCGCCGTGCCATGCCGGCACGCCGTTCGCCAACGTGTTGATCACGGCGTCCCGGCCTGCCGCGCCATCGCCGCCAGCAGCGCCGGGATGCTGCCCCCGTGCTCGGCCAGGAACGAGGCATAATCCGCCCGCACCGTGATGCGCAGGCTGGTGCCCTCGGCGATCAGATCGATGATGCGCGGGCCGGCGGGTTCCATCCGCACCACCCAGGTGACGTGGGCGGCGGGGCTGCCGGGGCGGGCGACCTCGGTGGTGACATCCGTCACATCCCCGTTCGGCACCGGGCGGAGGATGCGGACATGGAAGCCCTTGGCGTCCGGATGGCGGTAGGCGCCGACCCGGGCCAGCACGCTGGTCACCAGGATGGCGCGGAACAGGCTGACGTAGCGTGCCTGCTGGGCGGGGCTGGCGCGGCGCCAATATCGCCCCAAGCAGAACCGCGCGACGTATGGGATGTCGACCACCTGGTCGAGGAACGCGCCGAGGGCGCGGCGGCGGGCCGGGGGCGATTGCACCTGGCCGACGATGGCGGCGAGGCGGTCTCCGGCCTGGCGGATGAAGGCGGCGGCGTCCTGCGCCGGCGCGGCGGCGATGAGCAGCGGGGTGGCAAGGGCGAGGCGAAGCAGCGGGCGGCGCGGGGTCATGCGGGGAGATAACCACAAAGCGGGGGTGCGCCGCCACGCGCCGGGACAGCGCGGATCAACGTGCATATGGCTGTCATAAGAACCAATCTCTGAACGGAAGGTCAGTCTGATGATCCATAGCGCGCCGGCGTTGCCCACCCTCTCCTCCGTCCGAGGGAGGCGCCCATGAGCGGCGGCGCCGCCCACTTGGTCGAAGACCTGCGCGCCCGCGGCGGCACCAAAGGCTCGGACCTCGCCAACATCACCCGAGTGTCTCCCGGCACGGTGTCGCGCTGGGCGGCCGGCTGACCCATGCCGGAGACGCCGATCGCGTTCCGGCGGTGATCGACAGCCTCGCCGACGCCAGCTTCACGTGACGGCGCCAGACCTGCGGCGCCGGCATGATCCGGAACTGCTGGATGCCCTCGAGGCGCATACGGCCGAGGCGTTCCAGGGCGAGATCTGGCGGGTGACCGCGCAAGGGCGGGACGCGCTGGCCGAGATCGGCGACCGACTTGCGCTGGAGCCGGTCTGGCCGGCCGAATCGCCCACGCGCTGCATCGGATCACCGCTCGCACCGATCGCACCCTCCGTTTTGCCGACCGGCGGTCCGGACGGCATCGGTCGCCACCGAGGGCACCAAAGCCGTCCTGATGGAACCATGATCCTCCGTCATGGCCGGTCTCGACCCGGCCTTGATCGATGGTCAGGCGAGATGCACCGCCAGCCACACCGCCTCCGGCCCGGCCGAGGTCGCCTCCACCCGGTGCCGGCAATGCGCCGGCAGCACCAGCCAATCGCCCGGACCAAGCTCCCTTGCCGCAGCCTCGCTGGCGATGCGCAGCCGTGCGCTCCCGGCCAGCAGGGCGACGAACTCCGCCCGTTCCTGGTCGTACCAGAACCCTTCGGGACTTGCCTGACCCAGCGAAACGATGCGCTCGATCCGCGCGCCCGGCCGCGCCACAAGGGTCTCGATACACTCGCCGCCGCGCGCGTCGGGCAGGGCTGCGAGCAGATTCCCGGCGGCGATCACCCGATCACCTCCACCTCCGTCAGCCCCTCCGCCAGCAGCCGACGCAGCGCCGGCTCGGCCAGAGCAATGCAGCCCGCGGTCGGCGCCATATCCGCGCTGGCGACATGCAGGAAAATCGCCGAGCCGCGCCCGCGTACCGGCGGCGCATCGTTCCAGCCCAGCACCCCGATCAGGTCGTAAAGACCATCCGTCCGCCACAATGCTTCGTGGCGCGCCGGATGCGGCAGCCGCACCCTGCGATTGTAGTCCGAATCGCCGGGGTCGTCACACCAGCCGTCATCCGGCGCGATCGGCTCGATCGGCACCGCGGCGCGCGGCAACGGCGCACGGTCGGCCCGGAACAGCACCCGGCGCAGCGCCATCACGCCCGCCGGCGTCGCCCCGTCCCCCTCCCGCTTGTCGGCGCGAATCCCGCCGCGGCCGAACGCCGCCGTCAGCCGCAGCGGCCCCGCCGTCAGCATCCCGTCCGGGGTCAGAATGGCGCGCATCCTCCGCCCTCAATCCAGCAGATGCCCGAAGCGGCGGGCCTTGGTGGCAAGATATTCGTCGTTGATCCCGTTCGGCGCGAAGGCATGCGGCTCCCGTCCCGCGATCTCGATCCCGCAGGCAGCCAGGCCCGAGAGCTTGTCCGGGTTGTTGGTCAGCAGCCGCACCCGGCGGATGCCGAGCGACTCCAGCATGGTCGCCGCCAGCAGGAAATTGCGCTCGTCGGCCTCCCATCCCAGCGCGCGGTTGGCGTCCAGCGTGTCCAGCCCGCGGTCCTGCAACGTATAGGCGCGCAGCTTGGAGGCGAGCCCGATCCCCCGCCCCTCCTGCGCCAGATACAGCAGCACGCCCGCGCCGGCCTCGGCCATGCGCGCGATCGCGCCCCGCAGCTGCGCCCCGCAGTCGCAGCGCAGACTGTCCAGCAGATCGCCGGTGAAACACTCCGAATGCAGCCGCACCAGCGGCGCCGGCTGGGCCGCCGGATCGCCGACCAGGATCGCCAGATGCTCGGTGCCGCCGTCGGCGGGGCGGAAGATCACGATCCGCGCGTCCGGCGCGGCCGAGAGCGGTACCTGCGCCTCGGTCAGCCGACGCAGCGACAGCGCGGCGGCCGGTCGATAGGCCAGCACATCGGTGGCGGGGACCGACAGGATGGCGCCGGGCGGGGCCTCCCCGGCGGGGGCGGCGAGCGTGGCGGGCAGAAGCCGGGCGAGCTTGGCCAGCGCCAGCGCCGCCTCGGCCCCCGGGGGCGCGGCGTCAAGCGCGACGGGCGGGGCAGGCAGCGTCTGCTCCAGCGTGGGGTCGGCCAAGCGTGCGAGCGCCTCGGGCGCCAGCAGGGCTGGCGGTAGGTCGAGCGCCACCGGCGCGCCGGCAAAGGGGCGGCGCAGGAGCGCGGCGGCGCGGCTGGGCGCCAGCAGCAGACAGGGCGGGCCGGCGGTCGCGGCGGCGAATTCCGCGAGCCCCGCCGGACCTGCGGTCTCGGCAGCCGCGATCAACAGTCCCGGTCCATCCAGCCGGACCGGGATACCCCGCCGCAGCTCGGTCGCCGCGCGATGGACCGCGCGCAGCCGGGCCGCGGGCAAGGCGCGCGGGTCCGGCGCGGCGGGTGGGCGCGGCCTGGGGCCGTGGGACAGGGTCATCGATCGATCACGCGATTGCGATCCGCACGTGGCGCATTTTCGTCATGTTTCACCCCCAGATCGGGAGCGTGCCTGCCGCGCACCCCGGGCATATCCGGCGCGACGCGGCACGGCTTATCGCCTATATAGGGGTTCGTGGCCGCTGTCCTGCCCCCCTCGCCGGGGAATCGGAGCGGCCCATCGCAACGGAGGGTTTTGAAATGGCAAGCGCGCGGCCGGTGCTGATCGTCGATGATGACCCCGATCTGTGCCAGACCCTGGCCGAGCAGCTGGCGGTGGACGGCGATTTCGCGGCTGCGACCGCCGCCACCCTGGCCGAGGCGACGGCGCGGCTGGCGGCGCCGGACTCCCGCTTCGACGCCATCATCTTGGATCTCGGGATGCCAGACGGCGACGGGCGGGAGTTCTGCGCCGAGCTCCGCCAGGCCGGGCACAAGATGCCGATCCTGATGCTGACCGGCTCGGATACCGAGGGCGACGTGGTGCGCGGGCTGGATGCCGGCGCCAACGACTACATCGCCAAGCCGTTCCGCATGGCCGAGCTTCTGGCGCGGCTGCGCGCCCAGCTGCGCAATTTCGAGGCGTCGGAGGACGCGGTGTTCTCGATCGGGCCCTACACGTTTCGCCCGGCCGCCAAGCTGCTGTCGGACCCGGCGCGCAACCGGCGCATCCGGCTGACCGAGAAGGAGGCGGCGATCCTGAAATATCTCTACCGCGCCGGCCGCACCGCGGTGGCCCGCACCGAGCTGCTGGGGGAGGTCTGGGGCTACAACGCGGCGGTGACCACCCATACGCTGGAGACGCATATCTACCGGCTGCGCCAGAAGATCGAGCCGGACCCGACCAATGCGCGGCTGCTGCTGACCGAGAGCGGGGGGTATCGACTGGATCCGGCGCCCGAGGATGCGGAGGCGGCCTGAGCGGCGCTGGTGCCGGGTGAGGGATTTGAACCCCCGGCCTTCGGTTTACAAAACCGCTGCACTACCGCTGTGCTAACCCGGCCCGCGCGCCGTATACTCTAGCCGCCCCCGCGAGGTTGGCCAGAGCCTACGCCGGCGCTATCCTCCCCCGGGCACGAGAAGGGGGATCCGACCATGGCCAACAAGGTGATCATCAGCTGCGCGGTGACCGGGGCGATCCACACCCCCTCGATGTCGCCCCATCTGCCGATCACGCCCGAGGAAATCGCCCGCTCCTCCATCGAAGCTGCCGAGGCCGGCGCGGCGATCATCCATCTGCACGCCCGCGACCCCCAGACCGGCGAGCCCACCCCCGATCCCGCCGTCTTCATGCGCTTCCTGCCGGTCATCAAGCAAAGCACGGATGCGGTGGTGAACATCACCACCGGCGGCGGGCTCAACATGACACTCGACGATCGCCTGGCCGCGCCACTGATCGCGAAGCCGGAGATGTGCAGCCTCAACATGGGCAGCATGAATTTCAACATCTCCCGCGCCGGCGACCGGGTGACGCACTGGAAGCACCCCTGGGAGCAGCCCTATCTGGAACGGACCGATAATTTTATCTTCCGTAACACCTTCAAGGATATCGAAGGCATCGTCGAACGTCTGGGCAAGGCGCACGGCACGCGGTTCGAGTTCGAATGCTACGATGTCGGCCATCTCTACAACCTGGCCTATTGCCTGGACCGCAAGATCGTCGAGCCGCCGCTCTTCGTGCAGACGATCTTCGGAATCCTGGGCGGCATCGGCGCCGAGCCGCGCAACCTGCTGTTCATGAAGGAGACCGCGGACCGGCTGTTCGGGGACGCCTATGTCTGGTCCACCCTGGCGGCGGGGCGGCACCAATTGGCGTTCACCACCATGGCCGGGATCAATGGCGGGCATGTGCGGGTGGGGTTGGAGGACAGCCTCTATATCGGTCGCGGCCGGCTCGCGCGCTCGAACGCCGAGCAGGTGGCGAAGATCCGGCGAATCCTCGAGGAGCTGAGCCTGGAGATCGCCACCCCGGACGAGGCGCGGGCGCTGCTGAAGCTGAAGGGTGGGGACCGGGTGGGGTTCTGACCGGGATACGGCGTCCTGCCCCGGCGGGTGCGCGCCCCGGGGCGGGCGATGCCGGCGGGACGGTCTCGATTTCGCGCTCAGCCGCCACTCTAACCCTGCGCGCGATACGGTCGGCCGAAGGCGCCGACGGACTCACATCAGCCGGCGCAGCGCCGCGGCCAGCTCCGAGGCCGAGCTGGACGCCGTGATCGGCGCGATGAACCGTCCCGTGGGCGACATGAGATACAGCAGCGAGCTGTGATCGACCGAATAGTCCAGCTTGCCGGGCCCGTACGGGTGCTTCTTGTAATAGACATGGTATTCCCCGGCGACGCGGGCGATCTCGGCCGGGGTGCCGGTCAGGCCGATGATCCGCTTCGAAAACAACGCGGTGTAGCGCCCGATCACCGCCGGGGTGTCGCGCGCCGGATCGACCGAGATGAACACCGCCGCCAGCCGCCCCGCTGCCGGGCCGAGCTCGCGCAGCGCCCC
>DAHWNE010000156.1 GCA_027340195.1 Acetobacteraceae bacterium
CATCGAGTACCGGAGCCTGAGCCCATGTGCAGCCAGTCAATGCCGCAACGCCGCAAAGGGCTGCGAGCTTAGGCAACCCGGTGGCGACTTGACGCAGCAGGCGCCAGGTCGCTCCACCCGCCGAAGTCTCCGGGGTCGCCGATTCCGGTCGTCGGGCGAGCAAGACGTACTTGAGAGGTTCGATGACAGCACACCCCAACGCGTAGCTACGGGCACCGTAGCCGGCGGGTTGGGATCTTCACTCGCCCGGATGGCGAACCTCGGAACCAACCGACAGATCATGTATCCTGTTGCCCGCACCCTTCGGTTCGAGCAACAACATAAACGACGCTTGCTACGCTAACACCAGCCGCGGCATCCGTGCATATTCATTCTATTAATCCCCATTTAGATTACTGAGGCATGAAAAATTGTTACTGCTCCGGCCTGAATTTGGCAGGCATCGAGATTATCAAACGGGGAGGCGGGTCGTGGGTCTCGAATCCAGCGACGATGGCCGCGACTCCCGCTTCGCCGCCTATGTCGAAGCGATCACGTCGGCGCTGGGGCGCGCCGACCGGGATGCGCCATTCCGGTGAATCGGATACTCACCCCAAACGCGACATATCGACCTCCAACGAAGGTCGATACCAGGCGGGGTCAGAACCCGTACGCCACCCGCCTCTCGTTGCTCCGTTGCAGGCCCCGGTAGCGGGCCAGCGCCAACAGCGGAAAATAGAGCCGGTAGCCGTGGTAGCGCAGGTAGAAGACGCGCGGGAAACCGACGGCCGTATAGGGCACCTCGGCCCAGGTGCCGTCCTCGCCCTGGTTCGCCTCCAGCCAGGCGATCCCGCGCGCCACCGCCGGGTGATCGGCCGCGCCGGCCGCCATCAGCCCCAGCAGCGCCCAGGCGGTCTGGCTCGGCGTGCTCTCCCGGTATTGCCCGTGCGGGGCGTCGGCGTAGCTCTCCTCATCCTCGCCCCAGCCGCCGTCCTCGCGCTGCACGCCGACCAGCCACGCCACCGCCCGGCGTACCGCCGGATCCTCGGGCGGAATCCCGGCGGCGTTGAGCGCGCACAGCACCGACCAGGTCCCATAGATGTAGTTGGTGCCCCAGCGGCCGAACCATGACCCGTCCGGCTCCTGCTCGCGGCGCAGGAACGCCAGCGCGCGCGCCATCGCCGGCTCGGTCGCGCCCATGCCGAGCTGGGCCAGGAACGAGACGCAGCGCGCGGTGACATCCGCGGTCGGCGGATCGAGCAGCGCGCCATGATCGGCGAACGGAATGTGATTGAGATGGAGATGCGTGTTCTCCGGCTCGAACGCCCCCCAGCCGCCGTCGAAGCGCCCGCCGCCGCGCGACTGCATCCCCAGGATCCAGGCCCGCGCCCGTTCGATCGCCGGCGCATGGGCCGGATCGCCGGCGCGATGCAGCAGCATCCCGACCACCGCGGTGTCGTCCACGTCCGGGTAGTGGTTGTTCCAGTACTGGAAGGCCCAGCCGCCGGGCGCGAGCCCCGGCCGGCGCACCGACCAGTCCCCGGCGACGGCGGTGATCTGCCGCTCGGCCAGCCAGCCGCAGGCGGCGGCGACGGCGGGCGCGGCGGCCCCTTCCGCCTCCGCGACCGCATGGCCGGCCAGGGCGGTGTCCCACACCGGCGACAGGCAGGGCGAGCACCAGGCGCGGTCCGGCTCCTCGACCAGCAGCTTGCGCACCGCCGCCCAGGCGGTGGCCGCCGGTGGCGCGTCGGCGGGGAACCCCAGCGTGTCGAACATCATCACGCTGTTGGCGATGGCCGGGTAGATGCCGCCCAGCCCGTCCTCCCCGTTCAGGCGTTCGGTGACGAAGGCCACCGCCTTGTCGATCGCGCGGGCCCGGGCGCGGCGGGGAAACCAGGGTTCGGCGGCGCGAAGAAGACTGTCGAGCCCCTTGAAGAACCGCCCCCAGGCGGAGCGGTAGGGGCCGCGGATGTAGTCGCGCACCTGCTCGGGCGGGGTGACGAACAGCTCCGCCACCCCGATCCCGCGCGGATTGCGCGCCAGCGGCCGGCGCGCCATCAGCACCAGCAGGGGCACGATCACGGTGCGCGACCAGTACGACACCTTGCTGAGGTGGAACGGGAACCACAGCGGCAGGTGCATGATCTCCACCGGCATCGCCGGCACCGCCCGCCAGGGCACCGCCCCGAACAGCGCCAGCTGGGCGCGGGTGAACACGTTGGACCGCTCGGCCCCGCCGGCGGCCAGGATGGCGTCGCGGGCGCGGCGCATATGCGGCGCGTCCGCCGGATCGCCGATGCAGCGCAGCGCGAAATACGCCTTCACGCTGCACGAAAGATCGAATTTTCCCCCGGCGAACAGCGGCCAGCCGCCATGCGCCCCCTGGTTCGCGCGCAGATAGACGCCGATGCGCGCCTCCAGCGCCGGGTCGATACGGTCGAGGAAATGTTCCAGCAGCACATATTCGGCCGGGATGGTGGCATCCGCTTCGAGCGGGAAGTCCCAATGCCCATCCGCCCGGCGCGCGGCGGCAAGGGCGGCGGCGGCGGCGGCGACGGCGCGGTCCAGCCGCGCCTCGGGAAGCGGAGTGTCGGTCATCGGTCCGGATGCTGAAGCAGCGCGGCGGCGCGCTGGCCGGAGCGGATGGCACCTTCGATCGTCCCCGGCAAGCCGGTCGCGGTCCAGTCCCCGGCCAGCACCAGGTTGGCAATCGCCGTGCGCGGCCCCGGCCGGCGCGCCTCCTGCGCCGCCGAGGCTTCGATGGTGGCGCGTTTCTCCTTCACCACCCGGAATGCCGGCAGCGGCGCCGCGCCAAGACCGAGGGCGGCGCAGACCTCCGGCCAGATCCGCGCCGCGAGCGCATCAGCCGGCGCCTCGATCAGCGCCCGCGCCGCGCTGACGGTGACCGAGACATGGCCGGGCTTGACGAACACCCACTCCGCCGCGCCGCCGATCAGCCCGATGAACGGCACCGCGGGGGGCACATCCTGGCGATAATGCAGGTTGAGGATCGGGGCGAACGCATCCGGCACCGCGAGCCCCGGCAGCAGGTCTCCCGCCGCCCAGGCCGGCAGCGCCATCACCACCGCGTCCCCGGGACCAAGCGTGACCGTGCCCCCGGTCCCGCGCAGCGCCGCCACCCGGCCGTCCGCGATCTCCA
>DAHWNE010000296.1 GCA_027340195.1 Acetobacteraceae bacterium
CTGCTACTACCGCTGCAAGTTCTGCGCCTTCTCGAAAGGCAAGACGCACGAGGCGCTGCGCGGCACCCCCTACGACCTCGACCTGACCGAGATCACCCGCCGCGCCCGCGAAGCCTGGGATCGCGGCGCCACCGAGGTCTGCCTGCAGGGCGGCATCCATCCCGACTATACCGGCGAGACCTATCTCAACATCTGCCGCGCCATCCGCGCCGAGGTGCCGGGGATGCATATCCACGCCTTCTCGCCGCTCGAGGTGACGCAAGGCGCCGCCAAACTCGGCATCGAGGTGCCGGAGTTCCTGGCACGGCTGAAGGCGGCCGGGCTCGGCACCCTGCCCGGCACCGCGGCCGAGATCCTGGACGATCCGGTGCGCCGGGTGATCGCCCCCGACAAGATCATGACCGCGCAATGGCTCGCGGTGGTGGCGGCGGCGCATCGCATCGGGCTCCGGACCACCGCGACCATCATGTACGGCCATATCGAGCGGCCCGACAGCTGGGCGCGCCATCTGCTGGCGCTGCGCGACCTGCAAGCGGAAACCGGCGGCTTCACCGAATTCGTGCCGCTGCCGTTCGTGCATATGGAAGCGCCGATGTATCTGCGCGGCCTCGCCCGCAAGGGCCCCACCTTCCGCGAGGCGGTGCTGATGCACGCGGTGGCGCGGCTGGTGCTGCATCCGCTGATCCCGAACATCCAGACCTCGTGGGTGAAAATGGGGCCGGAGGGGGCCGCGGCCTGCCTGCGCGCCGGCGCCAACGACCTGGGCGGGACCTTGATGAACGAAAGCATCTCCCGCGCGGCCGGCACCGAGCACGGCCAGGAGTTTCCGCCGGAGGCGATGGAGGCGCTGATCCGCCGCATCGGCCGCCTGCCGGCGCAGCGCTCAACGCTCTATGGCCCGGTCGGCAACGAACGGCGGGCCCGCTCGTTCGGCGCGGCGGCCCTGGCCCCGCTGGTGCAGACCCCGCCGCGCAAGGTGCTGGCGGCGGAATAGCCCCTCACGCCGCCCGGGCCGCCGGCGCCGGCGCGTCCAGCCCGACCGCGGCGAGCACGCCGCGCCGCATCGCGTCCATGCCGAGCTCCGCCCGCGCATAGGCCAGGGCCGCGCGGTTGCGCGCCCTCCAGGCGGCATCGTCGGTCAGCAACACGGTCACCGCGTCGGCGAACGCCTCCGCCGACGCGGCGATCCCGGCCGGCAGCCCGCTCAGGCCCTGGGCGCCGATCGGGGTGGTGACCAGCGGCGTGCCCTCGGCCAGTGCCTCCACCACTTTCAGCTTCACCCCGGCCCCCACCAGCAGCGGTGCCACCGCCACCCGCGCCGCGGCGTAGAGATCGCGCAGCGCCGCCGCCGACACATCCGCGTGCAGCACGATCCCCGGCCCCACCAGCGCGCGCACCGCTTGCGTGGGGTGCGATCCCGCGATCACCAGCCGCGCCCCCGGCACCACCGCCCGGATGCGCGGCAGGATCGCGCCCACGAACCAGTCCAGCGCCTCGGCATTCGGCGGATGGGCGAAGCCGCCGACGAACAGGATGTCGGCGCCGGCGGGCGGGTCGCGCTCGGCGCCGAATTGCGCGAAGCCGAAGGCGGGCACGGTCCGTGCGTCGATGCCCGGCTCCATGCCGGCGGCGGTGATCGCCTCGGCGTCCGAGGGGTAGAGCACGCGGTCCACCTCCCGCCAGACCCAGCGTTCGATCCGCTCCATCCGCGCCGCATTGGCGTCCCCTTTTGTGTCCCTCGGGCCGGCACGGCGCGCCGCCAGCCGCAGGCGATGGAAATGCAGATCATGCCCGTAATAGACGATGCGCGCGCGAGAGAGGCGGCGCAGCGCCGGCAGCGCCTCCAGCGCCACCTCCGGCCGGCTCAACAGCGCGAGGTCGAGCTCGTCCCCATGCCGGGCCAGCCAGCGCGGCAGCGAGCCGGCGCCGGTCAGCACGTCCACCCCCCGCCGGCGCAGGGCGGCGGCATAGCCCGGGGTATCGGCGCCGTTCGCCGGCCAGAACTTCACCATCGCCCCGGAGTCCGCCAGCGCCTCCAGAAACCCCGCGACGGTGCGCGAGCCGGCGTCGCGGTCCGGTTCCGGGACGTAATGATCCACCACCAGCACCAGCGGGCGGCCGAAGCCGCGTTCGCGGGCCCGCAGCACGCGCTGCCCGTTCGGCGCGTGCCGGGCGGCGAGTTCCGCCCCCCAGCGGCGCAGGAACCGCGCCCGATTGAGGGTCTGATGGAGCTTGCCGCCCTGCGTCGGATCGGTGCCGTGGCTCGCGCCTTCCACATGCACCACCACCGCCTCCGGCTGATAGAGCACCTTGTAGCCCGCCGCGCGCAGGCGGAACGCCAGATCGGAATCCTCGCAATAGGCCGGGGCGAAGGCGGGATCGAAGCCGCCGAGCGCGGCGAAGATCGCGCGCGGGATCATCAGCGCCGCCGCCGAGCAGTAATCGACCTCGCGGACATAGTTGAATTCCGCCCGCTCCGGGTCCTCCCCGCGGCCCCAGTTCCAGGCGGACCCGTCGCGCCAGACGATGCCGCCGGCTTCCTGCAACCGCCCGTCCGGCCACAGCAGCTTCGCCCCCACCGCCCCGGCGTCGGGCCGCGCGCGCAGCAGCGCCAGCATCGCCGCCACCGCGCCCGGACGAGGTTCGGTGTCGTTGTTGAGCAGCAGCAGGATCTCCCCGCGCGCGGCGGCGGCCAGCGCGTTGACCGAGCGCAGATAGCCCAGCCGCTCCGGGTTGCGGATCAGCCGGAGATGGCGCACCCGCGCCAGCGAGGCGGTGTCAGGGTCGGGCGCGGCATCGTCGCTCAGCAGGATCTCCACCGGCACGCCGGGATCGTCGGCGGCCAGCGCGGCGAGGCAGCGCAGCGTGAGCGGCACCTGGCCGTAGCTGGTAATGAGGATGGAAACCACCGGATCGGCCTCCGGCCGGGGCAGGCGGATCGCCTCCGGCGCC
>DAHWNE010000200.1 GCA_027340195.1 Acetobacteraceae bacterium
GCCCTAGGTGGAGGCCTCGCAGAGCGGGGTGGCGGCGGCGGCGCTGGCGGCGGGTCGGGCGGTGCTGGCCACCGCCGTGGGTGGGCTCCCGCAACAGCTGCGCGGGGAGACGCTCGGCCAACTCTGCGCGCCCGCCGCCGAGACGTTGGCGGCGGCTTGGCGGGCGATGCTGGCGGACCCGCCGCGTGGCCCGCCGGTGGATGCCGCCGCCGGCTGGCGTCAGGCTGGGGCGGCGATGCTCGCCGCGTTGGGGGTGTGACGCCGCCGCGGTCGCGGCTACACTACGGGCCGCCGCGACCGCAGTCAGGAACCGACGCCGATGGACGAGGAAACCCCACCGCAAGGCAAAGCCCTGGCCCGCTCCGCCGGGGCACTGGCCGGGATCAAGGTGATCGATCTCACCCGGGTTCTGGGCGGGCCCTACTGCACCATGATCCTGTCCGACCACGGGGCGGAGGTGGTCAAGATCGAACCGCCGCAGGGCGACGAAGTACGCGACTGGGGCCCGCCGTTTCACGAGCATCCCGCGGCGGCTGGCAGCCCCCCGAACCGCGATGCCAGCTATTTCATCGGCGTCAACCGTAACAAGAAGTCGCTGGCGCTCGATCTCGGTAAGCCGGAAGGCCGTGCGGTGCTGCTCCGCCTGCTCGAGGGCGCGGATGTGCTGATCGAGAACTTTAAACCCGGCTCGATGGAGAAATGGGGGCTGGGCTACGAGACCGATCTGGCGTCCCGGTTCCCCGGTCTCATCCATTGCCGTATCTCCGGTTTCGGTGCCGATGGCCCGCTCGGCGGCCTGCCCGGCTACGATGCCATCCTCCAGGCGATGACCGGTCTGATGAGCGCCAACGGCGATGCCGTCACCGGGCCGATGCGGCTTGGTACCGCGATCGTGGACATGGGTACAGGACTCTATTCCGCAGTCGGTATCCTGATGGCGTTGCAGGAACGCACCCGCTCCGGGCGCGGGCAGTATCTCGATATGACCCTCTATGATTGCGGGCTGGCGCTGCTGCACCCGCAGGCGGCCAATTTCTTCCTCAACGGCAAGCGCCCGGTCGGCACCGGCAACCCGCATCCCAACCTGGTGCCGTATGACAAGTTCCCCACCCGGACCGGGGAGATTTTCATCGCCTCGGGCAACAACGGGCAGTTCCGCAAGCTGGCCGAGATCATCGGCCATCCCGGATTGGCCGACGACCCGCGCTTTGCTGACAACGGCGCCCGCAACGTCAACCGCGACGCGTTGACGGCGATCCTGCGCGATGCCTTTGCCGCTGCCGACGGGCAGGAGCTGGCGCTCCGGCTGATCCGTGCCGGCGTGCCGGCCGGACCGGTCTTGTGGGTGGACGAGGCGACCACCGCCCCGCATACCGAGCATCGACAGATGGTTACCGAGCTCGGTTGGTATCGTGGTCTCGGCACGCCAATCAAGCTCTCCCGCACCCCGGGCGGGACCCGGGCCGCCCCGCCCGCCTTCGGCGCGGATGGCGACGCGGTGCTGGCCGCGCACGGGTTCGGCGCCGAGGAGATCGCGGCGCTGCGTGCCGCCGGCGTCCTGCTCAGCGAGCGCCGCCGATAGACCGCCGACTCCCCCCCGGTCCGGCAGAAGCCGTTCTGGGCCTGCCCGGAGAGACGCGGCTGGCCTGGGCGGTCTTCGATCCGGAGCATTACGCCCGCCAGGCCGGGTCCGCCGCGCCGGCGGACCCGGAGACGGCGCGCGACCATTACCTCGCCCATGGCCAAGCTGCCGGATATTCGCCCAATCGTTGGATCGACGAGGCCTGGCTGCGCGCCACCCTGTCTGGGGGCGTCTCCGGGTTCGACGCGCTGTGCCGCGCGGGCACTGCCCGAGCCCCGCACTGGCTGTTCGATCAGGCGCTGTATCGGCATCGCTACCCCGACCTGACCGACGAGGCGCTGGAAGCGGGCGGGTTCCATGATGGGTTCGACCATTATTTACGGGTCGGAGATCGCGAGGGGCGCTCCGGCTCGCTGTTCCTGGACCCCGCCTTCACGCTGGCCCGGCTGCCGGCTGGCGCCGCGGCCCATGTGGCAGCGCGCGGCTGCTTCGCTTGGTATCTGGAGGTGCTGGGCACGGCGGTCGAACCCGACTTGTCCCCGTGGTTCGATCCCGCGTGGTATCTGGCCCATACGCCGCAAGCCCGGCGCGCGCCCTCGGCGCTGCGCCATTATCTGACCGCCGCCAACCCCGGCGATCCGCTGCCTCAATTCTCCGAGCGGTTCTATCTTGAGCGCTATCCCGACATCGCGGCCGCGGTGGCTGCCGGCACCTGGCGGTCGGGTTATCAGCATTTCCTGTTCCATGGCGCGTTCGAACTGCGCCAGCCCAGCGCCGGGCTGGACCTCGCGCGCTACATGGCCACCAACCCCGCGGTGGCCGAGGATCTGGCGAGCGGCCGGGTGCGCGACGCGTTCTCCCATTATCTGCAAACCACCCGCTCGGAGCGCGCGCCGGCGGTGGATGCGCGGACGGAGGCCCGGGCGCTGTTACCCGGGCGGGTGCGCGCGAAGCTGGATTTTACCCTGGCCGGCCCGCCGGCGCTGTCGGTGGTGTTCGCCCCCCGCGGCGGGTTCGCCGAGACCTTGGCCGCGCTCGCTGCGTTGCACGCGGACGCCGCCGGCCGGGCCGAGCTGATCCTGATCGAGACCGGTGCAGGCGATGAAACCGGGCTGATCGCCCGCTATCTCCGTGGTGCCGCGGTGCTGGATTTCGGGCGGGATCTGGGGCCGATCGCGGTGGTGAATGCCGGGCTCGCCTGCGCCACCGCGCCGCTGCTGCTGGTACTGGATGGAGGGGTGGCACTGGTCTCGGGCGCGGTGGACGCGGTGCTAACGCGATTCGCCGCCGAGGACCCGCCGACGGCGCTGATCGGACGGTTGTTGGCGGAGGACGGGCGGGTGATCGAGGCCGGGCGCATTTTGTGGCGTGACGGTGCACTGACGCCCTACATGGCGGGCGCATCGGGTTTGGCGCCGGAGGCCTGCTTCCGTCGCCGGGTGACCGGCGGCAGCCTCGGGTTACTGGCGATACGAAGGGAGGTCGCAGAGGCTGCCGGCGGGCTCGCCGTCGACTTCGCCGACCCGCCGGCACCGGGTGCCGCGCTTGCCGATCTGCTGCTGCGGCTGAAGGCTCCGGCAGAATACGACCCGGCTCTGGCTGGCCGGGTGCTGACCCCGTTGGCGGAGGAAGCCTCCGGAGCCGAGCTCCTGCGCGCGCGTCATCCCGATGCGCTGGCCGCCCGACCGACGCGGGACCTCGCCCGCGCCCTGTTCGCCCGCGCCCCCGCCGCGCGCCGCATCCTGCTGATCGAGGATACGCCGCCGCTGCGCCGGGCCGGCTCCGGCTTCGTCCGTTCGGCCGAGTTGGTAGCGGCGATGGCGCGGCTGGGCTGCGCGGTCAGCGTGATGGGCGTGGCCCGCGGCGGGTTCGAACTGGGCGCGTTGTTCGCCGATCTGCCGGACACGGTAGAGCTGCTGCACGACCGTACGGCCGATACGCTGCCGGCGCTGCTGGCCGAACGGGCAGGGTTCTACGATGTGATCTGGATCGCCCGGGCGCATAATTTCCGCCGGCTGGCCCCGCTGCTGACCGACCTGCCCGCCCCGCCCAGACTGATCCTGGATACCGAGGCGATCGCCCCGCTGCGTGAGGCCGCGCGGGCCAACCTGACCGGCGCCGCGTTCGATCTGCCGGCGGCGCTGGCCGCGGAGTTCGCTGGGGCTGCCGCCTGCGCCGCGCTGGTGGCGGTCAGCCCGGCGGAGGCGGACATCCTGCGCGGCCTCGGCCTGGGTCCGGTGACGGTGATCGGCCATTCCCGCCGCCCGGAGCCGACGCCCCGCGGCTTCGCCGAGCGCGCCGGCATGTTGTTCCTGGGCGCGATGCACGAGCCTGACAGTCCCAACCACGACGCGCTGCACTGGTTCGTGGCCGAGGTGTTGCCGCGGGTGGAAGCGGCGCTGCGCTGGGAGACGCGGCTGACGGTGGCCGGATTCACCGGCCCCGGGGTGGATCTGTCGGCGCTCGCCAGCCATCCGCGCATCACTCTGCGCGGGGCGGTGGCGGATACCGCGCCGCTGTTCGACCAGCACCGGCTGTTCGTCGCCCCCACCCGCTATGCCGCCGGGTTGCCCTACAAGCTGCACGAGGCGGCGGGATACGGGCTGCCGATCGTGGCCTCCGGCATCCTGGCCCGGCAGCTGGGCTGGGAGAACGCGCTGCTGGCGGCGGAGACCGACGATCCGGCGGCGTTCGCCGCGGCGGTGGTGCGGCTCTATCGCGACGCCGCGTTATGGGAAGCGCTGCGCGCCGCCGCGCTCGCGCGGGTGGCGGAGGACTGCGATCCGGCGCGCACCGAAGCGGCGCTTCGTGCCCTGCTGGAGCTGCCGGGATGAGCGGGACGGGCCGACCGGCCTGGCTGGGCTTCGACGGGGCGGACGAGCGGCACGAACTCGACCTCTATTTCGACGCGGAGTGGTATCGGACCTGCTATCCGGATGGGGCCGCGGGACGCGCGCATTACCTCGCGCACGGTCGGGCGGATCGCAGCCCGCACTGGCTGTTCACGCCGCAGGAGTATCTGGCCGCGCTGACCGCCGCCCGTGGCGCGGTACCGCCGGAGGTGCGGGCAGATCCGTACGATCATTTCCTGCGCATCGGCCAGCACCGAGGGCTGAGCGGGCACCGGCTGTTCGATCCCGGTTTCCTCGCCGCACGCGCCCCCTACGACGTGGCGCGTCATTGTGAGCGCGACGGGCCTTTCACCACTTTCCTGAGGCTGCTGCGGGCGGGGGCGGGGGAACTCGCGGTGTCTCCGCATTTCGATGCCGACTGGTATCGGAGCCGCTATCCGGAGGCGGCAGGCGGACGCTGGCAGGGCGCGCTGCATCACTACCTCACCAACCCGACCCCCACCGCGTTCGATCCCTCGCCGCGGTTTTCCGAGGCGGTGTACCTGGCTGACCGCCCCGATGTGTCGGCGACGGTCGGGCCGGGCGGGTTTCGCAACGGGTTCGATCACTTCCTGCGCCATGGCGCGGCCGAGGGGCGGTACTATGCGCCCTCG
>DAHWNE010000211.1 GCA_027340195.1 Acetobacteraceae bacterium
CTGGTGGCGCCGCCCCGGCTGAGCCGCCGATGTCCGCCCCCACCCTCGCCCTCACCATGGGTGACCCGGCGGGGATCGGGCCGGAGATCATCGTCAAGGCCGCGCACCGGCTGGCGGCCCGGCTGGCCGACGGGGCGCTGCGGCTGCTGGTGATCGGCCATCGCGGCGCGCTGGACCGGGCGGCCGACGGGCTCGGCCTGGCACGGCTGCCGACCGGCGCGGACGGCCCGCTGGGCTTCCTCTCCGCCGGAGACGAAGCGGCGCCGATCCCGCTGGGCGCGGTCAGCGCCGAGGCCGGGCGCTTCGCCTATCTGGCCATCGCCCGCGCGGTCGAGCTGGCGCGCGCGGGCACGGTGGCGGGGCTGGTCACCGCGCCGCTCAACAAGGCCGCGCTCAACCTGGCCGGGTATCGCTACGCCGGGCATACCGATTTGCTGGCGGCGCTGACCGGCACGCGCGGGTCGGTGATGCTGCTGGTCCACGGCCCGATGCGGGTCAGCCATGTCACCACCCATGTCGCCCTGGCCGACGTACCGCGGCTGCTGACCCCGGAACGGCTGCGCCGGACCATCGATCTCACGCTGGAGGCGCTGGCGCGGCTCGGCCTGCCGCGCCCGCGGCTGGCGGTGGCCGCCCTCAACCCGCACGCCGGGGAAGGCGGGTTGTTCGGCACCCAGGACGACGAAATCACCGTCCCCGTCGTCACCGCCTGCCGCGCCGAGGGTCTCGACGTGTCCGGCCCGGTGCCGGGCGATACCGTGTTCGTGAAGCTGCGCGCCGGCCAGTTCGACGCGGTGGTGGCGATGTATCACGACCAGGGGCACATCCCGGTCAAGCTGCTCGGCTTCGATGTCGATCCGGCGACCGGGGCCTGGCGGGCGCTCTCCGGCGTCAACGTCACCCTGGGGCTGCCGATCATCCGCACCTCGGTCGATCACGGCACCGCCTTCGACATCGCGGGCCGAGGGGTCGCGAGCGAGGCGAGCCTGATCGAGGCGGTGGATTTGGCGCTGGCGCTCGCCGCGGGGAACCGCGCCGCCCCTTGACCCGGATCAATGCGCAGCCGCCCCGCCGAGCGCCCGCTCGCTGGGATGGAGGCGTGCCATGACCAACCGATCGATGTCCGAAATCCTGCGCCGGCAGGTTCCGCTGATCCTGCCGCCCGAGGCCAGCGTGCGCGACGCCTGCGCCGCCATGACCGCCCGCCGCGTCGGCGCGGTGCTGGTGGTGCGCGACGGGCGGCTCGTTGGCATCTTCACCGGCCGCGACGCGGTCCGGGCGCTCGCCGACGGGGTTGATCCGTCCTCCCGGCTGGCGGAGGTGATGACGCCCGATCCCGTCACGCTGGGCCCGACCCACACCGCCATCGACGCGCTGCGGCTGATGCAGGACGGCGGCTTCCGCCATGTCCCGGTGGTACGGGACGGGGTGGTGCTGGGGGTGGTCTCGCGCGGGGATTTCCGCGGGCTGGAGCAGGACCGGCTGGAAGAGGAAACCCTGTTGTGGGAGCGCATGGCCTGATTGGCCGAACCGGCATTGGTTTCCATGATGCCCCATGCAGCCCTGCCCCCGGCCGGCGGGGCGCGGTGCCACGCGCGACGGTCAGGGACGACCGAGCGGCTGACGTCGCCCGGCCGCCGGTCCATGTCCTCAGCCACGATTGCAGGAGGGGTATGAACGCTCGCAAAATCCGCTGAGCCGATGAAACATGGCGCTCTCATCACGAAGTCTGTTGAGGGCCGAACGTGGGTCCCGGGGTGGATTGGTTCGGCAAGGAAGCAAGAAAGGTGGAGCGCAGATGCACGCAAATGGACGCAGATCGGCGCAGATGCCGCCTACCGCTTTGGTGCTCTCGGTCCTGGCCCGCGCGGCGGCATCAAGCGCTCGCGGTTTGGAAGCGGGCCATCGACAGGCCATTCCGTTCGGCCCATTCGCGTGCATCTGCGGCCATTTGCGTGCATCTGCGTTGCATTCTTGCCGTTGTCTGACCTCCCCTCAACAGGGTTCCCGACAGGCGCCGAACATGTCCCGGCGCTGACCCCCGGCTTGCGCGCCCCGCCCGCCGCGCCGCACACTGGCGGCGGAAACGGAAGGAAGCAGCCCATGGAACTGCGCGGCGCGATCGCCCTGGTCACCGGCGGCAATGGCGGGCTCGGCCAGCGGATCTGTCACGCCCTGGCGGCCGAGGGCGCGGATATCGCGGTGATGTACGCGCAAAGCCGCGCGCCCGCCGAGGCGGTGGCCCGCGAGCTCGCCGCCCGCCACCAGGTGAACGCCGCCGCCTTCGGCTGCGACATCACCTCGGATGCCGCCATCGCGGCGCTGGTGCGGGACGTGCTGGCGCGGTTCGGCCGGATCGACATCCTCATCAACGATGCCGCCTTCAACAAGGCGATCCCGTTCGCCGATCTCGACGCGCTGACGCCGGAGCTGTGGGACCGGATCATGGCGGTGAACCTGACCGGGCCGATGCGGCTGACCCAGGCGGTGGGCAAGCTGATGCGCGCGCAGGGGCGGGGGCGGGTGGTCAACATCGCCTCGGTGGCCGGGTTGCAACCGACCGGGTCCTCGATCGCCTATGCCGTCTCCAAGGCCGGGCTGATCCATCTGACCCGCTGCATGGCGGTGGCGCTGGCGCCGGAGGTGCTGGTCAACTGCGTCGCCCCGGGGTTGCTGGAGGGCACCCGCGCCACCGCCAATCTGCGCCCCGAGCAGATCGCGCGCTCAGCCGAGGGCGCGCTGCTGAAGCAGGCGGCCGACAAGGTCGATTGCGCCGACATGGTGGTGACCATGTGCCGCACCGGGACGATGACGGGCCAGACGGTGGTGATCGACGCCGGGCGGGTGTTTCACTGAGCGCGGCGGCGGCGCGGCAGCAGCGTCAGCAGCACCACCCCGCCGGCGAGCAGCGCGAGGCCGGAGGGTTCCGGCACGGCGGCGGAGGGCAGGCCGGAATAGATCGAGAGGTTCGAGATCGAGCCGTCGAGAAACTCGCTGTAGGGCGAAAACTGATCGCCGATGCGGGTATCGGTGCCCGATTGCGGCGCGGTCGCCTGGGTGGCGGAGGTGAAGACCTGGGTGCCGTCGATGAAGAACTGGGTTCCGTTGGCGGCGCTGCTGATGAGTTCGTAGCTGTGCTGCTTGCCGTCGGTCGGCGCCGCGACGGTGGAGGCGGATACGCTGTCGCCAAGTCGGAAGGAGGAGTTGGGACCGGGCGTGATCCCGATATAGAATCCCGGGTCGCCGCTCGATCCCTGGGAGATCATCTCGGCATAGTTGGTCGTGCTGATGGCGGCGATGGTGGCATCGAAGGTGATGCTGAAATCGCCCGACGGAATGGCGTACCCCGACAGCTGGGCATAGGCCGAGCTGCCGTTGAGCGTCAGGCTGCCGCCGGAGGCGGTGGCCCCGCCCTCCAGCGTGCCGTTCATGGTCCCGACCTGATCGGTGACCGAGCCGTTGAAATTATACTGGTGCAGCAAGGTCGCCCGGGCGCGGAGCGGCGCGACGAGCGCGATCACGGCCAGCAGCAAGGGAAATCCGAACACACGAAAACGGGACATGCCGACGGCTCCGGCCCGATTGTTGCCCCCGGCGGGGCGCATTTCACAAAAACAATGCTACCTCATCAGGCACGCGATTGCAATATGTTTTTGACCTATCGCACCCCTCACGCCACCACCCCCGCCCGCCGCAGCGCCGCGATCCGCGCCGCGTCGTAACCGAGGCCGGCCAGCACCGCATCCGTATCCGCCCCCAGCGCCGGCACCGAACCCATCGGCGCCTCCTGGTCCGCGAACGTCACCGGCGGCAGCAGCGCCCGCACCCGCCCGGCCTCGGTCTCCGTCTCCCGCCAGCGGTCGCGGGCGGCCAGTTGCTCGTGCTCCCAGATCTCGCGCGCCCCGTTCAGCCGCCCGTTGGCGATCCCGGCGCGATCCAGCCGTTCCACCACCTGTTCGGTGGTCAGCGTCAGGAACAGCGCCTCGATCTCCGCCGTCAGCGCCTCCCGGTTGCGCCCGCGCACGATGTTGCTGGCAAACCGCGGGTCGGTCGCCATCCCGGGCCGCTCCATCACCCGCTCGCAGAACGTCACCCATTCGCGCTCGTTCTGC
>DAHWNE010000219.1 GCA_027340195.1 Acetobacteraceae bacterium
GATCGACTGCATGAAGCAGTTCATCCAGTTCGGCATGGACAAGGAGATGGGCCTCGGCGGCGCGCTTTACGAGCTCGAGGAGATCGAGGCGGTGCCGCCGGTGGCGCAGACCGGCTGGTGGGACATGGAGTGGTGGTGGAATCAGCCCAACGTGCCCGAGGTGGTGGCCTGGGTGAAGGGGTTCCGCGCCGCGCTGAACAAGACCCCCTCGGCTCGTCACTGGTTCGCCTGGGTGGCGATCCACGCGACCAAGATGGCAGCCGAGAAGGCCAAGTCGCTGAAGGCGATCGACCTCGCCCATGCGATGGCGGGCATGGAGCTTCCGCCCGACGTCGCGTTGCAGCCGGGGAAGGTGTTCTTCCGCGCCGGCGATCACCAGCTGATGCCGAACATCTTCGTCGGCAACGTTCACCCGGCGCAGGGCGAGGATAACTATTTCACCGTGGCCGATCTGGTCCCGGGCGACAAGGTGTGGCCGCTGGCCGATACCGGCTGCCACATGAAGTATCCGTCCTGACGATGGTTTGCCCCGCGCGGCTCGGGTTCGCCCGGGCCGCGCGGGGCGCATTCTGTACCGGATATCCCGATGCTCACCTTGATTCTGTTCAACCTGACCAACGGCATCATCCTTGGTCTGTTCTATGTGCTGATGGCGTTGGGGGTCTCGCTGATCCTCAATCTGAGCAACGTCATCAATTTCGCGCATGGGAATTTCTTGGCGCTGGGCGGTTACTTCGCGTTCTCGCTGGCGCCATACCTGGGCTATTGGGGGGCGTTCATCGTGGCGCCGATCCTGATCGGCGTGCTGGGGCTGATCGTCGAACAGACGATGATCAAACGGGTTTATGCGCGCCCGCATGTGTACAGCCTGCTGCTGACATTCGGGCTCTCTTTCATCATCCAGGATATGTGCCGCACCATCTGGGGCGTAAACGGGCTGCCGCTTTCGATTCCGAACGCACTCAACAGCCCGCTGTCCAACCAGTTCTTCTTCCTCACCGGCTATCGGATCTTCCTGGTGGCGGTGGTGATCGTGGCGGTGGCGGCGCTGTTTGCCTTCCTGGGCTTCACCCGGGTCGGCACGCGCATTCGTGCCGGCACCTTCGATCTGGACACGGTCTCGGCGCTTGGGATCAATATCGGCTTGTTGCGGGCGCTGAATTTCGCGCTGGGGATCGGTCTCGCGGGGCTGGCAGGGGTATTGGCCGGCGGGCAGATCGGCCTCAACCCGAACATGGGCGATAATCTCGTGCTGCCGAGCTTCATTGCCATCATCGTTGGCGGCATTGGCAGTCTGACCGGCACTTTGGTGGGGGGGCTTGTGATCGGCGTCGCCTCCGCGCTGACGTCCGTCTGGTGGTCCGCAGGAAGCAACGTGGTGATGTACATTCTGATGGTGGTGATTCTGGTTGCCCGGCCCCGTGGGATCATGGGCGAAGAAGGAATGATGACATGAGCACAACCACGGCACCGCAGACCGCGGTCGCGGCGGCGCCCGGCCAGCGCTGGCTGCATCTTGTGGCGATCTGGGCGTTCCTGATCGCCGCCCCGCTGTGGATGGGGCATATCGGCGGGTATGACGCGCTCTACAGCCGGATCCTGATCTTCGGGCTGGCGGCGATGGGGCTCAATCTTCTGCTGGGCTTCACCGGTATGATGAGCTTCGGGCACGCGGCCTATTTCGGGCTCGGGGCCTATGGCGCCGGGTTCGTCCTGCGCTACTGGATCCACTCGACGCCGCTGGCGATCCTGTGCGGCATCCTGCTGGGCACGGTGTTCGGGGTGATCTTCGGGGCGCTGATGATGCGGCGCACCGGCATCTATTTCGCCATGCTGACCATCGCGTTCAGCCAGATCTGCTACTATTTCGCCTATAGCTGGAACAGCGTCACCGGCGGCTATGACGGGCTGCGCGGCTTCACCCGCGCGCCGCTGCATTTCGGCAGCTATGTCATCGACATCCGCGACAACGGGCTGGTGTTCTACTATTTCGTACTGGCGATCTTCTTCGTCTGCACGGCGCTGATGGGGGCGCTGCTGCGATCCCCGCTCGGGCGGACCATGATCGCGCTCAGGGAAAATCCGCAGCGGGCCCGGTTCCTGGGGATTCCGAACGAACAGCATGTGTGGATCGCGTTCGCCATTTCCACCCTGTTCACCTCGGTGGCCGGGGCGCTCTATGCGCTGCTCAACAATTTCGCCGATCCCACCGCTCTCTACTACGTCATCTCGGGCAACATCGTCATCATGGCGGTGCTGGGCGGGATGCTGAACTTCTGGGGGCCGCTGCTCGGGGCGGCGGTGTTCGTCTGGCTCGAGGATTACATCTCCTCGCAGACGGTGAACTGGATGAGCTTCATCGGGGTGATCTTCGTGGTGGTGGTGCTGTTCTTCCCGCGCGGTCTGCTGGGCTTCGTCAAGCGGCGGTCGGCATGAGCCTGTTGCAGATTCGCGGCGTCAGCAAGGCGTTCGGCAGCCTGATCGCGGTCAACAACGTCACCCTCGACATCGAGCCCGGTGAGCTGCGTGCCGTGATCGGGCCGAACGGGGCCGGCAAGACCACCTTCTTCAACCTTATCACCGGCTTCTTCCCGCCCACCTCGGGGCAGATCCTGCTGGACGGCAAGGATATCACCCGCGCCACCGCGGTGGAGCGGATCCGCATGGGGATGGCGCGCACGTTCCAGATCACGCAGATCTTCCCCGAGCTGACGACGCGGGAGAACATCCAGATCGCCGCCGAGACCGCCATGGGGTTCCGGCTGCGCACCTGGCTCTCCCGCGCCGAGCGGGCGGCGGTCAGCAGCCGCATCGAGGAAACCCTGGTCGCCGCCCGCCTGACCGAGCAGGCGGATCGGTTGGTGGGCGAGCTCTCGCATGGCGACCAGCGGTCGGCCGAGATCGCCATGGCGCTGGCACTCAAGCCGCGCATCCTGCTGCTGGACGAGCCCACCGCCGGCATGGGCGAGCAGGAGACGTTCCAGGTCGCCGGGCTGATCCGGCGCCTGCACAAGCACACCGGCTACACCATCATGCTGGTGGAACACGACATGCGCGTGGTGTTCAACCTGGCCGACAGAATCGTGGTGCTGACCGAGGGCACCATGTTGGCCGAGGGCACGCCGCGGGAAATCGCCGACAACCCGGCCGTGCAGGCCGCCTATCTGGGGACCGCCGAATGACGATCGCGCTGGAGGCCGAGGGTCTCAATACGTTCTACGGCAAAAGCCACATCCTCTACGATGTCGGGCTGAAGGTGAAGGAAGGCGCCATCACCACGTTGCTGGGCCGCAACGGCGCCGGCAAGACCACCACCCTGCGCAGCCTGGTCGGGCTCACGCCCCCGCGCAGCGGGAAGATCACCATCTTCGGCAAGGACACCACCCACACGCCCACCTATCGGATCACCCAGAACGGGGTGGGCTATGTGCCGGAGGGGCGCAAGATCTTTGCCCATCTGACGGTGGAGGACAATCTGCGGGTGCCCCAGGAGCGGCCCGGTCCCTGGACCATCGAGCGGGTCTATCAGACCTTCCCGCGCCTGGCCGAGCGCAAGATGAACAAGGGGCGGCAGCTATCCGGCGGCGAGCAGGAGATGCTGTCGATCGCCCGCGCCCTGCTGCTGAACCCGCAATTGCTGATCCTCGACGAGCCCTCGCAAGGGCTGGCGCCGCTGATCGTCAAGGAGGTGTTCCGCATCGTCCAGCAGACCAAGGCGGACGGGATGTCGGTGCTGCTGGTGGAGCAGAACGTCCGCGCCAGCCTCGAAATCGCCGATTACGCCTATGTGCTGGATCACGGCGTGATGGGCTGGTCGGGCACCGCGGCCGATCTGGTCAAGGACGAGGAGCGGATCCAGGCCCTGGCCGGCGCCTCGGCCGAGGAATGGAGCTTCGACGACACCCTCTCCGCCGCCGAGACCGAGGCGCTGGCGCATCAGCCCCACGCGGTCGCCTGAACCGCGATGAAGACGGTCCGCATCGGCTCCGGCGCGGGGTTCTCGGGCGATCGGATCGAACCCGCGCTGGAACTGGCGGAGCATGGCGCGATCGCCTATCTCGGCTTCGAGTGCCTGGCCGAGCGCACCATCGCGCTGGCGCAGCAAGCGCGGCTCGCCGATCCGGATTCCGGCTACGATCCGTTGCTGACCGCGCGGATGGAGGCGGTGCTGGCCCCCTGCATCCGCCGCGGAATCCGCATCCTCACCAATATGGGGGCGGCCAACCCGCGTGCGGCGGCGGCGGAAGTGGCGCGCATCGCGCGGAAGCTGGGCCTCACCGGAATCAAGATCGCCGCCGTCACCGGCGATGACGTGCTGAGCCGCATCCAGGCCGCGCCGCACCCGCTGCTGGAACGGCCCGGGGAGACCACCGCCTCGATCCGGGACCGGATCGTCTCCGCCAACGCCTATCTGGGCGTGGCGCCGATGGTGCGCGCGCTGGCGGCGGACGCGGATGTGGTGATCACCGGCCGGGTCTCCGACCCGGCGTTGTTCATGGCGCCGCTGGTGCATGAATTCGCCATTCCGATGGACGATTGGGACGCGCTGGGCCGCGCCACCGTGGTGGGGCACCTGCTGGAATGCGCGGGGCAGGTCACCGGCGGGTATTTCGCCGATCCGGGCTACAAGGACGTGCCGGACCTAGCGAAGCTGGGGTTTCCGCTGGCCGAAGTGGCCGCCGACGGCAGCGCCGTCATCACCAAGGTGGCGGGATCGGGCGGCGCGGTGAGCCTGCGCAGCTGCAAGGAGCAGCTGCTGTACGAAGTGCATGATCCGGCGCGCTACTACCAACCGGATGTGGTGGCCGATTTCTCCGCCGTGCGGCTGGAACCGGACGGGGCGGATCGGGTGCGCGTCTCGGGCGGGCGCGGCGCGGAGCGCACCGGGACGCTGAAGGTCTCCATCGGCTACCGCGACAGCTTCATCGGCGAGGGGCAGATCTCCTACGCCGGCGCGGGGGCGCTGTCGCGGGCCCGCCTCGCGATCGAGATCGTGCGTGAGCGGCTGCGTCTGACCGGTGTCGCGGTCCGCGAATTGCGCTGCGACATCATCGGGGTCGATGCGCTGCATCGCGGCCCGGAGCCGGCGGCCGAGCCTGCGGAGGCGCGCATCCGCGTCACCGGGCGCACCGACAGCCTGGCCGAGGCCGCGCGCATCGGCAACGAGGTGGAAACCCTGTACACCAATGGCCCGGCCGGCGGCGGTGGGGCGTGGAAATCGGCGCGCGAGGTGATCGGGGTGGTCTCCACGCTGATCCCCGAGTCGGCGGTGGCGCCGACCGTGTCCTATCAGGTCGCGTGATGCGGCTGCGCGAGCTGGCCCACGCGCGGACCGGCGACAAGGGGGATATCTCCTCGATCGCGGTGTTCGCCTATGACCCGGGCGATTTCGCGTTCCTGGCCGAGCATGTGACGGCGGCGGCGGTGGCGGCGCATTTCGCCGAATTCCTGCGGGGGAAGGTGGAGCGCTACGAGCTCCCCGCGCTGGGAGCGCTGAACTTCGTGCTGCATGGGGCACTGGGCGGCGGGGTCACCCGGTCCCTGGCGCTGGACGCGCATGGCAAGAGCCTGAGCGCGTCGCTGCTGGAGATGGAGCTGCCGGACCCGCAGCAAGCGGATTGATAAAATTATAGTCTGTCATTGACATATGTTATCGATGGCCGGTAGCGTCGGCGGTGCGGATTTTCCCGCTGTCGGAGGGTGGCTATGGCCAATACGTTCTCGTGGACCGGTGGAGTCGCGCCCGGAACCATAGCTGCCGATTGGGAATGGATCGCCGGCAGCACTTCCGTCGTGGCGACGCCGACAGCGGGCGATACGGCCATCATCACTTCCGGCACGGTGCTGATGCCGTTGGACGCGACGTTCGTCGCGAACACGGTCGAGCTCGGCGGAACCGGCGGAACGGTGGCCGGGCTTCAGTTCCAGGGCGACGCCGCCATCAGCCTGTCCAACCCCTCCCTGGACGGCAGCACGCTGGTCGAGTCCCTGGTGCAGGGGCAGACCACGGCAGCGCAGAGCCTGCTGGACACGCTGGGGACCTTCGTCAACCAGGGTACCATCGCGGCGAACGGCGCCGCCGGCAGCAGCTTCACCATCGACGTGATGCAGGGCACCGCCGGCAATGGGGGCGCGTTCATCAACGCCGGCAACATGAACGTCAGCGCCGGCGACAGGATGGTCATCGCCGTCGGTTCCAACGCCGCGTTCTACAATGCGAGTAATATCAATGTTCTGGGCGGCTCGCTGCTGCTGACCACGCTCAGCACGGGCGCGATCGACGGCGGGCTCGCGCCGATCGATGGCGTGGTGGTGA
>DAHWNE010000266.1 GCA_027340195.1 Acetobacteraceae bacterium
GAACGCGGCCAGGATGGCGCGCACCAGCGGGTGATCGGCGGCGGCGGCGCGGCGGGAGGCATCGGCGGCGCTGCCCTGCTCGGCCAGGGTCGGTTCGCCGGCCTCGGCGGAGAGCGCGATGGTCCAGCGTTCACC
Source organism: Acetobacteraceae bacterium (assembly GCA_027340195.1). Taxonomy (GTDB): domain Bacteria; phylum Pseudomonadota; class Alphaproteobacteria; order Acetobacterales; family Acetobacteraceae; genus JAJZVS01. Next base: position 136 of record DAHWNE010000266.1, read on the forward strand.
GGTGGCCTCCAGCAGCGCCGCCGCCAGCCGGGGCGCGAGGTCGCGCGGGGCGTCGGGCAGCGGGTGCAGCTCGATTACCGGGGGCGCGAAGCGGATCAGCCGGACGGAATGAACCAGATGGGCGTGCAGCAGCGCTTCCCGCCGCTCGGCGATCAACGCGGTGACGGCGCGGAAGCTGCCGGGCAGGGCGGGCGCCGGGGTCAGCACCGGGCCGTTCACCGCGCGGGCACCGCCACCGGAGGGGGCAGGCGCAGGGGAAGGCGCAGGGGAAGGCGCAGGGGCGGGCGGGGCAGCGGGCGCATCCGGCGCAGTGGTCAGGCGGCGGACCAGCTCGCCCGGCGGCGGCAGTTCCGCCACATGACACAGGCGGATCAGGATCATTTCGGCCGCGGCGCGACGGTCCGGGGCATATTCCACCTCGTTCACGCCCTTGAGCAGCATCTGCCAGGCGCGGGCCAGGGTGGGCACGGAAAGCCGCTCGGCCAGGGCGGCGCCGCGGGTGCGCTCGGCCTCCGGCAGGTCGGCCGAGTCGCGCAGCGCGGGGATGGTCTTCAGCCGGGTCAGGGTGTGGACCAGCGCCAGCATGTCGGCCAGCAGCAGGCCGAGATCGGCGCCGCGCTCATAGGCGCGCTCGGTCAGCGCCAGGGCGGCGGCGGGCTGGCCGCCCAGCACCGCTTCCAGCAGGTCGAACACCGCCTCGCGGTCGGCGAGGCCCAGCATCTCGGCCACCTGGGCGGCGGTGATCGGGGCATCGTCGCCGGCGTCGCGTTGGGCGATCGCCTGATCGAGCATCGAGAGCCCGTCGCGCACCGAGCCGTCGGCGGCGCGGGCGATCAGATCGAGCGCCGCCGGCTCCGCCGCCACCTGCTCGGCGGCGGCGATGCGAGCGAAGCGGGCGGCGAGTTCGCTCACCCGCACCCGGCGCAGGTCGAAGCGCTGGCAGCGCGACAGGACGGTGACCGGCACCTTGCGCAGTTCGGTGGTGGCGAAGACGAATTTTACGTGCGGCGGCGGTTCCTCCAGCGTCTTCAGCAGCGCGTTGAAGGCGTTGCGCGACAGCATGTGGACTTCGTCGATGATGAAGACCTTGGTGCGCGCCTGCATCGGGCGGAAGCGGGTCGCCTCGATGATCTCGCGGACGTCATCGACGCCGGTGCGGGAGGCGGCGTCCATCTCCACCACGTCGGGGTGGCGGTCGGCGAGGATGGCGCGACATTCGGCGCAGACGCCGCAAGGTTCGGCGGTGGGGCCGCCGGTGCCGTCCGGTCCGGTGCAGTTGAGGCAGCGGGCGATGATGCGCGCGGTGGTGGTCTTGCCGACCCCGCGCACCCCGGTGAGCATGAAGGCATGGGCGACCCGGCCGGTGGCGAAGGCGTTGCGCAGGGTGCGCACCATCGCATCCTGGCCGATCAGGTCATCGAAGGTTCGCGGGCGGTATTTGCGGGCGAGGACGCGGTAGGCGGGGGCGGGATCGGCGGGTCGGGGCGCCGGAGGCAGGGCTTCGCCGAACAGGCCGGGGCCGTCGGGCGGGGGCGGGGCGGGATCCTCGGTCTGGCCGGACATGGGTGCCGACCGCCGCGGCGGCCTCCTGTTGCAGGGTGGGGAACCGGACCAGCGACCCGAGCGGAAACTCGCTGCGGCTGCTTCCTTCCGGACCTGACCGGGTTGGCAAGGCGCCCGTCCGCGGCCGGTTCCCCGCGCGCGGTATATCGCGCCGGCGCCCCCGGCGGCAAGGCGGCTACTTCGCCGCCTGCGCCACCAGCTCCGCCCCCTTCTCCCCGATCATGATCGTCGCGGCATTGGTATTCCCTGAAATCACCGTCGGCATCACCGAGGCATCGATCACCCGCAGCCGCTCCACCCCGCGCACCCGGAGTTCGGGGTCCACCACCGCGGTGGGGTGGGTGCCCATCGTGCAGGTGCTGGTGGGGTGATAGGTGGTGCCGCCGGTGGCGCGCACATGGGCAAGGATCGCCTCGTCCGTCTGGGCGTCGGGGCCGGGCAGGTATTCGCCGTCCACCAGTTTCTGCATCGCGGGGCTCTGGAACACGCGGCGCAGCAGCCGCATCCCCGCCGCCATGGTGTCGCGGTCGCCCTGGGTCGCCAAGTAGTTGGGCTGGATGGCAGGCGGCGCCGCCGGATCCGGGGAGCGAATGCGCAGCCAGCCGCGGCTTTCCGGCCGGCACGGGATGGTGACGGCCGAGCAGCCCGGGAAGCGGTGCATCGGCGCCCCCGCCCGGTCCAGGCTGCCGGCGAGGAACTGGTACTGCACATCCGGACTCTCCAGCTCCGGGCGGGTGCGGGCGAACATCCCGATCGGCCCGGCGCCGGTCATCAGCGGTCCGGTCGCACCCAGGATATATTCCAGTCCCGCCCAGGCCTGGCGCAGCCAGCTGTGCGAGATCTCATTGTAGGTGTTGGCGTGGCGGGCCCGGTAGGTGATGCGTCCACCCAGATGGTCCTGCAGGTTCTCGCCCACGCCGGGCAGGTCGGCCACCACCGGAATGCCGTGCGCGGCCAGGAGCGCCCCCGGTCCCACCCCCGAGAGTTGCAGCAGCTGGGGGGAGTTGATGGAGCCGCCGGCCAGGATCACCTCGGCCCGCGCGCGCGCCTGCCGCTGCTGGCCACGCTGACGATAGGTGACGCCGGTGGCGCGCCGGCCCTCGAACGTCACCCGCTCGGTGAGCGCGCCGGTCTCGACGCGCAGATTGGGCCGGGCCATCGCCGGGCGCAGATAGGCCACGGCCGCCGAGGACCGTCGCCGCCCGCGCACCGTCACCTGCAACGGCCCCACGCCTTCCTGGTGGGCGCCGTTGAAATCGGGGTTGAACGGGATGCCGATCTCCTGCGCGCCGGCGATGAAGCCGTCGTTCAGCTCGTGGCGGGAGCGCAGGTCGGACACATACAGCGGCCCGTCGCCGCCGTGATAGGCATCGGCGCCGCGCTCCTGGTGCTCGGCGCGACGGAAATAGGGCAGCACGTCGTCATAGGACCAGCCGGTGCAGCCGAGCTGGCGCCAGTGGTCGAAATCCTGCTTCTGGCCGCGGATATAGATCAGCCCGTTGATGGACGAGGACCCGCCGAGCACCCGCCCGCGCGGCCAGGGCATCCGGCGGTTGTCGAGGGTGGGGATCGGCTCGGTCTCGAACACCCAGGTCAGGTCGGGGTGGAAGATGTTGCGGAAGAACCCGGCGGGGACGTGGATCCACGGGTTGCGGTCGGCGCCGCCGGCCTCCAGCAGCAGCACCCTGTGGCGTGGGTCGGCCGACAGGCGGTTGGCCAGGACGCAGCCGGCCGAGCCGGCGCCGACGATGATGAAATCGTATTCGTCCGTGTCGGACATGACGGTCCCCCGTGCTGGCGGCGCGAGCGTAACAAGTTTCGGCTGGGGGCGATAGGAGGGCGGCCGGGGGCGCATTGCCGGCGCCCGAGGCTGTGGTACGCTGCGCCGATGCGCCTCCTCACTCCGCTGCCCCAAGACGACCTCCGCGACGTGCCCGAAGCCGCCCGCGCCGCGGAGGCGGCCGGCTATGACGGGCTGACCACCGCCGAGAACAAGCACGACCCGTTCCTGCCGCTGGCGGTGGCCGGGGTGGCGAGCGAGCGGATCGGCCTCGAAACCTCGGTCGCCATCGCCTTTCCTCGCAGCCCGATGGTGGTGGCGAACGCGGCGTGGGACCTTCAGGTCGCCTCCCGCGGGCGCTTCGTGCTGGGACTCGGGCCGCAGATCCGTCCGCACAACGAACGCCGGTTCTCGGTGCCCTGGTCGGCGCCGGCGCCGCGGTTGCGCGACTACGTCAACAGCCTGCGCGCCATCTGGACCGCGTGGGAGACCGGAACGAAACTCTCCCACGAGGGCCGGCATTATCATTTCACGCTGATGCCGCCCTATTTCGTGCCGCCCGGGCTGCATCTGCCGATGGTCCCCATCACCCTCGCCGCGGTCGGGCCGCATACGCTGCGCCTGGCCGGCGAGGTGGCGGACGGGGTGCGGCTGCACGGGTTCTGCACCCGCGCCTATCTGGATCAGGAGATCCTGCCGCGGTTGGCCGAGGGACGCGCCCGCTCGGGCCGGGCGCGCGAGAGCTTCCAGGTGATCGGCGGCGGGTTCGTCGCCACCGGCGCCGACGACGCGGCGGTGGCGCGGGGGGTTGAAATCGCCCGCGGGCGCATCGCCTTCTACGGGTCCACGCCCGCCTATTGGCCGGTGCTGGAGCTGCACGGGCTCGGCGAGCTCGGCCGCAAGCTGAACGCGATGACCCGGGCCGGGCAATGGGCCGAGATGCCGCGCGAGATCCCCGACGAGGTGGTGGCGCTGTTCACCGCCATCGGCCGCCACCAGGACCTGCCGCGCGCGATCGCCGAGCGCTTCGGCCCCGAGATCGACGCGCTGGCCCTGCCCGCGGGGCTGCCGCCCGATCTGCTGGCCGAATTGCGCGCGCTGCCCAGCCGCTTCACCGGATACCAACGCCCCTGGCCGCGGAGTGACGCATGACCGACAAGCTGCGCCCCGATTTCGCCGCCGCGGTGGCGGATATCCCCGACGGCGCCACCATCGGCTTCGCCGGCTTCGGCATGCCGGGCACCCCGTTCAACCTGATCGCCGCGCTCGCCGAGCATCGCGCGCGCGATCTGACCCTGGTGGCCAACACCACCGGCGGCGCCCAGCAACCGCGGATGCCGGATATCGGGTTGCTGGTGGAACGGGGCAAGGTGCGGAAAGTGATTTGCGCCTTCACCGCCGCCACCCGCGCCTCCGACGTGCTGCCGTTCACCC
>DAHWNE010000271.1 GCA_027340195.1 Acetobacteraceae bacterium
GCGGGTAGCCGGGGCGGGTCGGGCCGGCTAGCCTGCCCGGCGACGCACCGCGGGAGGAAACCATGCCGCTGCCGGCCGACACCGACGCCACCACGCCGCGCTATCTGCGCGACAAATTCGCCATCGTCGGCGTGGGGGAGACGCCCTACACCCGCGGCTCCGGCCGCAGCACCCGCGCCATGGGCACACATGCGGTGCGCAACGCGATCCTCGATGCCGGGCTCAAGCCGGCCGATATCGACGGGATGCTGTCCTATCAGAGCGGGGATTCCACCTTCGCGCCGTTCATCGCCGGCGATCTGGGGATCCGGCTCAATTTCTACATGGACGTGTTCGGCGGCGGGTCGTCCACCGAGGCGCTGATCGGCATCGCCATCGGCGTGATCGAAGCCGGGATGTGCCGGACGGTGGCGATCTTTCGTTCCATGAACGGCTATTCGCAGGTGCGGATCGGCGGCACCGGGGCGCGCTCGGCCCCACCGGTCAATGGCGACATGCTGCACTCGCGCGCCTATGGCTGGCAGAGCGCGGGGCAGATGTTCGCCCCCAGCTTCATGCGCCACATGCACGATTTCGGCACCACGCCCGAGCAAGTGGCGATGGTGAAGGTGGTGCATTCGGAACACGCCTCCAACAACCCGAAGGCGCTGTACCGCAAGCGCTACAGCGTGGAGGAGGTGCTGGCCAGCCGCTTCATCTGCAAGCCGCTGCACCTGCTGGATTGCTGCGTGGAGACCGACAACGCCACCGCGATCATCGTCACCAGCGCCGAGCGGGCGCGCGATCTGCGCCACCATCCGGTGCTGATCCGCGCCGTCGCGGGGCGGGTGAACAAGCCGCGGCTCGACATGCACTACCAGCACGGGCCGATCTCGACCGTGGCCGGTCATTACGCGAAGGACATATTGTGGCCGAATGCCGGGGTGGGACCGGAGGATATCGATCTCACCGGCGCCTATGATGCCTTCACCTTCACCACCATGCTGCAACTCGAGGATTACGGGTTCTGCAAGAAGGGCGAGGGTGGGGATTATGTGTCCTCCGGCATCACGCGGCTGGGCGGGCGGCGGCCCAACAACACCTCCGGCGGGCATCTCTGCGAGGGCTATACCCATGGGATGAACATGGTGATCGAGAACGTGCGCCAGCTGCGCCACGACGTGGACGATTCCTGCCCGGTCGGGCCGGACGGGCGGCGGGTGCATACCCATGACTACCGGGAGGGCGGCTGTCGGCAGGTGAAGGGCGCGGAGGTGAGCGCCAATCTGGGCTGGGCCATGCCGGGCACCGGCTCGGCCATGGTCATGCGGCGCGGCTGAGGGAGGGAACGATGGGGATCGCGGCCGACTACCTGGGCATGTCGTTGCGGATCGACGACGTGGACCACGAGAATCTGGAGTATTTCGCCCATTGCGCGGAACATCGGTTCCACCTGCAACGCTGCGACGATTGCGCGCTGCTGCGCTACCCGCCGACCACCGCCTGCCCGTGGTGCGCCAGTCCAAACGCCCATTGGACGCCGGTCGAGGGGCGCGGGACGGTGCATTCCTATACCGAGGTGCATCACGCCATCCAGCCGCAGTTCAAGCCGTTCACGCCCTATCTGGTGCTGCTGGTGGAGCTCGATACCCAGGCCGGCCAGCCCAGTCCGCAGGAGGCGCTGCGGGTGGTGGGCAATCTGGTCACGCCCGACGGGCGGCTCGCGCCGCCGGAGGCGGTGGCGCGGGTCGGCATCGGCTCGCGGATGCGGATGGTGTTCACCGATGTGGGCGAGGGAATCGCGTTGCCGCAATGGACGCTGGACGAGGCGGCGGCGCAGCCGGCGGCGCCGTGGCGGTATCCGGGGTAGGGGATCGCCACCCGGCGGCCCGGCGGGTCAGATCCCCGCCCCCTCGCTGAAGGTCTCGGCCAGCGCCGCCCGCAACGCCGCCACCGTCTCGCCGAGCCCGGCCCGGGCGCGCGGCCGGCGCAGCCCCACGGTCATGTCGCGCACCACCCGCGCCGGGCTGCCCGAGAGCAGCAGCACCCGGTCGGCGAGATAGGCCGCCTCGTCGAGATCATGGGTCACGAACAACACCGAGGCGCCGCTCTCCCGCCAGACCCGGATGAGCTCGTCTTGCAGCAGATGGCGGGTGATCGCATCGAGCGCGCTGAACGGCTCGTCCATCAGCAGCAGGTCGGGTCGCACCGCCAGCGCGCGGGCGAGTCCCACCCGCTGACGCTGCCCGCCTGACAGTTGCGCAGGGAACCGCGACGCCTGCCCGGCGAGCCCCACGAGGTCCAGCGCCGCCGCGGCCCGCGCCCGCCGCGCGGCGGCATCCAGCCGCAGCCCCTCCAGCCCGAAGGCCACATTGCCGGCGACCCGCCGCCACGGCAGCAGCCGCGCGTCCTGGAAGACCAGCGCGACCGCGCGCCGATCCGCCGCCGGCGTGGTGTGCAGCACCACGCTGCCCGCCGCCGGCCGCGCCAGCCCGGCGATCACCCGCAGCAGGGTGGATTTCCCCACCCCGGAGGGGCCGACCACGGCGGTGAAGCCGCCGCGCGGCAGCTCGAGGTCGAGCCCCGCCAGCACCGGCCGCCCCGCCGCATCCCCCGGATGGGCGAAGGCGAGGCCGCGGAGCGAGACGATCGGCGCCGCCGTCACGCGCGGGTCCAGACCAGCAGCCGGCGGCTCACCCGCTCGAAGGCAAAATCGGTGATTCCGTAGAGCAGGGCGATGGTCAGCATGTAGAGGACCAGGATATCGGTCGCGAGCAGCCCGGCGGCTTCGTTCATCCGCTGGCCGATGCCGGGAATGCCGAACAGCTCGGCCGCCACCACCGCCATCCAGCCCTGGCCGAGGCCCGCGCGCACCCCGGCGAGAATCCCGGGCGAGGCCGCCGGCAGCACCACCGCCGTGAGCCGCCGCCAGGCGCCGCCCTGACCGAAGGCGGCGGCGAGTTCGAAGAGTCCGGGGTCGATCGCCCGCACCGCCGCCTCGGCGGCGAAATAGTTGAGCCAGAAGACGCCGATCCCGATGATGAACCCGGCCGCCATCTGCGAGGGGCCGAACCAGATCAGCGCGAAGGGGATCCAGGCCAGCGGCGGGATCGGCCGCAGCAGCCGCGCCACCCAGGCCTGGGAGGCGGCGAAGCCGGGCGAGAGCGCCACCGCCACGCCCGCGGCGATGCCGAGCGCGCTGCCGGCCGCCACCCCGGCCAGGTAATGCGTGAGGCTCGCCAGCACCGCGGCCGGCCATTCGCCGTTGCGGAGCTCGGAGAGGAACGCCGCCGGCACCTGGCTGGGGGCGGGAACGAAGGCCGCCGGCAGCAGCCCGACGCGGACCGAGGTTTCCCAGACGCCCAGGAACGCGGCCAGGCCGGCGGCCGACGCCCAGCGCGATCGCTTCATGTCGCCGCCAGGAAGAATGACGGGTCGAACATGCCGGTCACATCTTTGACCGGGGCCATGTGGTCCAGCCGGCTCTGATAGGCCGCCAGCTTCACCGTGGCCGCCAGGATCGCGCGCGGATCGGCGATCGGGTTCATCGATCGCGAGGTCACCGCCTTGAACAGGGTCGCCTCGGTCAGCAACCCCTTGCCCATGGTGCGCGCCAGATCGGCCGCCGCGCGATGCGGGTGGGCCCGCAGCAGCGCGGTGGCACGGACATGCAGATCGACCAGCGTCTGCACCGCGGCGCGGTGGTGGGCCACCAGCTGGCCGGTCACCGCCAGGACCGCGCCCGGCTGGCCGGGGAACATCGCCGCCCCGCGCACCAGCACCCGCGCCGTCTTGTCGCGCTCCTCCACCAGGGTGATCGCGGGTTCCAGGGTGGAGGCGGCGTCCACCGCCCCGGTCAGCAGCGCCTGTTGCAGCCGGTTCTCGCCGAAGCCCAGGATTTGCACGTCGGCCGGCGCGACATGCGCGACAAGATCGAGCCAGTAGTGCAGGACCGTATCCGGCACCGCGCCCTTGGGCAGGGTGGCGATCTTCACCGGCCGCCCGGCGGCGCGGTGGAAGGCGGCGAAGGCGGCGGCCGGGTTCGCCGCCTTTGCCCAGGCGGCGGCGAAGGCGCCGCGGCCGAGCAGGGCGATCTGGTCGATCCCGTTGGCCGCCACCACACGCAGGTCCACCCCATGGGCGCGCGCCACCAGCGCCGGGCCGATGCCGATATAGGCGACATCGAAGCGCCCGGAGGCGAGCGCCTGCACCATCGCGGGGCCGGAGGAGAAGCTGGTGGTCACCAGGTCGAGCCCGGCCGCGCGGGCCCAGCCCTCGGCCTGGATCACGAACAGCTGGGCCATCGGCAGGATCGGGATATAGGCGACCCGGAGCGTGGTCGCGGCCCGCGCGCGCGGGATCAGCGCGGAGGCGGCGAGCGCCGGCAGCAGGGCGCGGCGGGAGAGGGAGGCGGTCATGGGCGGGTTCCTGCGGGGTGGGCGGGCGTTTACGGGCCGACCGCCGCCGCCGCAAGAGAGAAGTTGCGAATGAGATGATATTTGCCGCGCGAGCGCATGGCGGAGCAAATACCGCCACGCCGGGGATCGGGCGGGGAAAATCTACATCCGGAACAGCCCGAACCGGGTCGGCGGGATCGGCGCCTGCAGCGCCGCCGCCAGCGACAGCGCCAGCACGCGCCGCGTATCGGCCGGGTCGATGATGCCGTCATCCCAGAGCCGCGCCGAGGCGAAGACCGGCTTGCCCTTGGCGTCGTATTCGGCCCGGATTGGATCCTTGAACGCCGCCTCCGCCGCCGCGTCGGCGAAATTGCCGCGCACGGTCGCCAGCACGCTCGCCGCCTGCTCCCCCCCCATCACCGAGATGCGGGCATTGGGCCAGATCCACAGGAAGCGCGGGTCGTAGGCGCGCCCGCACATGCCGTAATTGCCCGCCCCGAAGGAGACGCCGACGATCACGGTGAGCTTCGGCACCGAAGCGGTGGCGACCGCGGTCACCAGCTTGGCGCCGTCGCGCGCGATGCCGCCGGCCTCGTATTTCTTCCCCACCATGAAGCCGGTGATGTTCTGCAGAAACAGCAGCGGAATGCGGCGCTGGCAGCAGAGTTCGATGAAATGCGCCCCCTTCAGCGCGGATTCCGAGAACAGGATGCCGTTATTGGCGAGAATCCCCAGCGGATAGCCGTGCAGATGGGCGAAGCCGCAGACCAGGGTGGTGCCGTAGAGCCGCTTGAACTCGTCGAACTCCGAGCCATCGACCAGGCGCGCGATCACCTCGCGCGCGTCGTAGGGGGTACGCAGATCGGCCGGGACCACGCCATGCAGCTCCGCCGGGTCGTGAAGCGGCGCGCGCGGAGCACGCTGGGTGACCGCCGGCGCCGGCGCCGGCCCGAGACCGGCGATGATGCGCCGGCAGATCGCCAGCGCGTGGCGATCGTCATGGGCGTAATGATCGACCACGCCGGAGACGCGGGCGTGAACCTCCGCCCCGCCGAGTTCCTCGGCGGTGACGTCCTCCCCGGTCGCCGCCTTCACCAGCGGCGGCCCGCCCAGGAAGATCGTGCCCTGGCCGCGGACGATCACGCTCTCGTCGGCCATCGCCGGCACATAGGCGCCGCCGGCGGTGCAGGATCCCATCACCGCGGCGATCTGCGGGATGCCCTCGGCCGACATATTGGCCTGGTTGAAGAAGATGCGGCCGAAATGCTCGCGGTCGGGGAAGATGTCCTCCTGCAACGGCAGGAAGGCGCCGCCGGAATCGACCAGGTAGATGCAGGGCAGGCGGTTGGCGCGCGCGATCTCCTGCGCGCGCAGATGCTTCTTCACCGTCATCGGCAGGTAGCTGCCGCCCTTCACCGTGGCATCGTTGGCGACGATCACGCATTCGCGCCCCGAGACACGGCCGATGCCGGTGACGATACCGGCCGCCGGCGCCTCGTTGGCATACATGCCCCAGGCCGCCAGCTGCGAGAGTTCCAGGAACGGCGTGCCCGGGTCCAGCAGCGCGGCGACGCGATCGCGCGCCAGCAGCTTGCCGCGCGCCTGGTGGCGGGCGCGGGCGGCCGCCCCACCGCCCTGGGCGACCTCGGCGGCCATGGCGCGCAGCTCCTCCACCAGGGCCTGCATGGCGGCGGCGTTGGCGGCGAACTCCGCGCCGCGCGGGTCGATCGCCGAGCGCAGGACGCTCATGCGGTTTCCGCGAACAACTCGCGCCCGATCAGCATCCGGCGGATCTCCGAGGTTCCGGCGCCGATCTCGTAAAGCTTGGCGTCGCGCAGCAGCCGTCCGGTCGGGTAGTCGTTGATGTAGCCGTTGCCGCCCAGGCACTGGATCGCATCCAGCGCCATCGCGGTGGCCCGCTCGGCGGCATAGAGGATCGCCCCGGCGGCGTCCTTGCGCGTGGTCTGGCCGCGGTCGCAGGCCTTCGCGACGGCGTAAACATAGGCGCGCGCCGCGTTCATGGTGGTGTACATGTCCGCGAGCTTGCCCTGGATCAGCTGGAACTCGCCGATCTTGCGGCCGAACTGCTCGCGCTCGTGGACATAGGGCACCACCGCGTCCAGGCACGCCTGCATGATCCCGAGCGGCCCGCCGGCCAGCACGGCCCGTTCGTAGTCGAGGCCGCTCATCAGGATGCGAACGCCTTCACCTTCGGCGCCCATCCGGCAGTCTTCCGGGACCTCGCAATCGGTGAACACCAGCTCGGCGGTGTTGGACCCGCGCATGCCCAGCTTGTCGAGCTTGGGTCCGGGGGCGAACCCCTTGAACCCTTTCTCGATCAGGAACGCCGAGATACCGCGCGGCCCGGCCGCCGGATCGGTCTTGGCATAGACCACCAGCACGTCGGCGTCGGGGCCGTTGGTGATCCACATCTTCGACCCGTTCAGCACGTAGCGATCGCCGCGCTTCTCCGCCCGCAGCCGCATCGAGACGACGTCCGATCCCGCCCCCGGTTCCGACATCGCCAGCGCGCCGACCGCGGTGCCGGCGATCAGTCCGGGGAGGTAGCGGCGCTTTTGGGCCTCGGTTCCGTTGCGGCGGATCTGGTTCACGCAGAGATTGGAATGGGCGCCATAGGAAAGCCCGACCGCGGCGGAGGCGCGGGAAATCTCCTCCATCGCCACCACGTGCTCGAGATAGCCCATGCCGGCGCCGCCGAGCGCCTCCTCCACCGTGATCCCGAGCAGGCCGAGCGCGCCCATGCGCGGCCAGAGCTCCGGCGGAAAGGCATTCTCGCGGTCGATCGCGGCGGCGCGCGGGGCGAGCTCGGCGGCGGCGAAGGCGGCGACGGTTTCGCGCAGCATCTCCGCGGTTTCGCCGAGGCCGAAATCGAGGCCGGGCAGGCGGTTGGGCAATCCAGGCATGGGTCAGGTCCGGTTGGGCAGCGCGCCAGCATGGCCGAAGCCGGGGGCCTGGTGAAGCCGCCGCTCAGCCGGCCACCACCCGCCGCCCCAGCGCCGCCAGCGCCGCGCGCAGCGGTCCTTCGGGCAGTCCCGCCAGCCGCGCCTCCAGCGCCGCCAGCAAGGCTGGATCGGGCGCGGGCGGCATGGCGGGGGCGGAGGCGGGCGGGGCCAGGTCCTGGGTGAACCGCAACCGCTGCACCACCGTCCCGCCCAGCGCGGTGTTGATCCGCTCCAGCAGCGCTCCGGCCAGGTGTTGCAACTCCAGCGCCGCCGGTCCCGCGCAGGCCAGGGTCAGCGTGCCCGCCGTCAGCCGCCGCGGCACCGCGACCCGCGCCAGCCCGGGGCCGACGATCTCCGCCCAATCGGCCAGCAGCTGCGCGGCGGCGGGGGCGCGGCGCCGATAGGCGGGGCGGGTCACGCCGGGGACCAGCGCCGCCAGCGCCCGCGGCCCATAGACGTGCCGGGGCGGCGTTGCCATAGACGCGCGCGTGTCAGACCCCGCCATTACCCCTCCGCCGGCCGGCGCGTTGCTGGCCTGGTACGACCGCCACCGCCGGGAGCTGCCCTGGCGCGCCGCCGCCGGGGTCGGCCAGGATCCCTATCGGGTGTTCCTGTCGGAGGCGATGCTGCAACAGACCACCGTCGCCGCGGTGATACCCTACTGGCACCGCTTCGTCAGCCGCTTTCCGGACGTGGCGGCGCTGGCGGCGGCGCCGCTCGACGCCGTGCTCGCCGCCTGGGCCGGGCTCGGCTATTACGCGCGGGCCCGCAACCTGCACGCCGGCGCCCGGGCGGTGGTGGCGGCCGGCGGCTTCCCGCGTGATCTCCCTGGGCTGCGCGCCCTGCCGGGGGTCGGCCCCTATACCGCCGCCGCCATCGGCGCCATCGCCTTCGGGCTGCCGGTGGTGCCGGTGGACGGCAATGTTTCGCGCGTCGCCGCCCGGGTTGCCGCCGTCACCACCCCGTTGCCCGCCGCCCGGGCCGCCATCGCCGCCGCCGCCGCCGCCCTGGGCGAGGATGCGCAGGCGCGCGCCCGGCCGGGGGATTTCGCCCAGGCGCTGTTCGATCTCGGCGCCCTGGTCTGCACGCCGAAATCCCCGCGCTGCCTGGGCTGCCCCTGGCGGGACGGGTGCGCGGCCCATGCGCGCGGGATCGCCGCCGATCTGCCGCGCAAGGCGCCGAAGCCGTCGCGCCCGGCCCGGTTCGGCGCGCATTTCTGGCTGACCGATGCCGCCGGGCGGGTGCTGTTGCGCCGCCGCCCGCAGTCGGGCCTGCTCGGCGGCATGATGGAACTGCCGGGGACCCCCTGGCGCGCCGCCCCCTGGACCATGGCGGAGGCGCTGGCCGCCGCGCCGCTGCCGGCCGCCTGGCGCGCGCTGGGCCAGGTGCGCCACGGCTTCACCCATTTCACCCTGACCCTCGATCTCTACGCCGCCGAGGCCGCCGCCATCGGCGCCTTGGGCGAGCTGCACCCGGCCGATGCGTTGGCCGGCGCGGCCCTGCCCTCGGTGATGCGCAAATGCGTGGCCCTGGCGCGGGGATGAAAATCCTCGAGGTCGCCAACGTGGATTTCTCGCTGCGCCAGTTCGTGCTGCCGCTGATGCGCGCCGCGCGCGAAGCCGGCCACGAGGTGATCGGCGTGTCCGCCGACGGTCCGCTGCTGGCCGATATCCGCGCCGAGGGGTTCCGGGTGGAGACCATCCCCTTCGCGCGCAACCTCTCGCCACGGGCGCATCTCCTCGCCTTCCTCGCCCTGCGTCGGCTGGTCCGCGCCGAGCGGCCGGGGATGGTCCACGCGCATATGCCGATCAGCGGTTTCCTGGCGCGGCTGGCCGCGCGCAGCCTGGGGGTGAGGCGGATCGCCTATACCTGCCATGGCTTCCTGTTCAAGCAGGAGGGCAGCCGCGCCCGCCGCGCGATGGCGTTCGTGATGGAATGGCTGGGCGGGCGGCTGACCGACGTCTTCCTCACCGTCTCCGCCGAGGAGGAAGCGGACGCGCGCCGGCTGCGCATCTTCGCGAACCCGATCGCGGTCGGCAACGGGCGCGACCCCGCGCGGTTCCGCCCCGACCCGGCGGCGCGCGCCCGGTTGCGCGCCGAGCTCGGCACGCCGGACGGGCGGGTGGTGGTGCTCGCCGTCTCGCGGCTGGTGCGCACCAAGGGCTACCCGGAGCTGGCGGCGGCGATGCGGGCGGTGCCGGAGGCCGAGCTCTGGGTGGTTGGCGAGCGCCTCGCCTCCGACCCCGGCCCCGATATGGTGGCGCTGCTCGACGCGGCCGGGCTCGGCGCGCGGCTGCGACGGCTCGGCTATCGCGCCGACATCCCGGCGGTGATGGCGGCGGCCGACATCTTCGTCCTGCCCAGCTATTTCGAGGGGCTACCGGTTTCGGTCATCGAGGCGATGCTGTGCGGCCTGCCGGTGGTCGCTTCCGACATTCCGGGCCCGCGCGAGCAGGTGATCGCGGGCGAGACCGGGCTGCTGGTGCCGGTCCATGACGTTCCGGCCCTGGCCGCGGCGCTGTCGCTTCTGACGGCGGACGGCGAGCTGCGCGCGCGCATGGGCGCCGCGGGGCGGGCGCGCGCCGCGGAGCTGTTCGACGAGCGCAAGGTCATCGCCCGGACCCTGGACCTGCTGGGCCTGGGGGTCTAATGCGCCGGCCCATGAGCGACATCGTCCCCATCCGCCGCGCCCTGATCTCGGTTTCCGACAAGACCGGACTGGTTCCGTTCGCCGCCGCGCTGGCCGCCGCGGGGGTAGAGATTCTCTCCACCGGCGGTTCCGCCGCCGCGCTGCGCACCGCCGGCGTGCCGGTCAAGGATGTCTCCGAGCATACCGGCTTTCCCGAGAGCCTCGACGGGCGGGTGAAGACCCTGGTGCCGCAGATCCATGGCGGGCTGCTGGGGCGGCGCGATTCGCCGACCCATCAGGCGCAGATGGACGAGCACGGCATCTCCCCGATCGATCTGCTGGTGGTCAATCTCTACCCGTTCGAGGCTACCGTGGCGCGCGGCGCGGCGGCCGAGGATTGCGTGGAGAATATCGACATCGGCGGCCCGGCGCTGATCCGTGCCGCCGCCAAGAACCACG
>DAHWNE010000277.1 GCA_027340195.1 Acetobacteraceae bacterium
GACCCGCCGCCCGGCGAAGCTCACCGGATGATGCGGCCAGTGGCCGGTGTGGAAGCGCCGGCCGTGGAACCTGTCGATCCCCGCGATCTCCGGCAGCTTGGCGGCCGAAAGACAGCCGGTGGCCATCACGCAGAACCGCGCCTCCCACGTCCCGGCGTCGGTCTCGACCTGCCAGCGCCCGCGCCCGGCGTCGAAGCGCGCCGCCGTCACGCTGGTCTCGAAACGGATGTCGCGGCGGAGGTCGAACCGGTCCGCCACGTGGCCCGCGTAGGCCAGGATCTCCGGCTGCGCGGCGAAGCGTTCCGACCAGTTCCACTGTTGCTGCAACGCCGGGTCGAAGCTGTAGGAATACTGCATCGATTCCACATCGCAGCGCGCGCCGGGGTAGCGGTTCCACCACCAGGTGCCGCCCACGTCGCCCGCGCGCTCCAGCACCACCGCGCTGAGGCCGAGCCCGCGCAGCCGGTGCAGCATGTAGAGTCCGGCGAACCCGGCGCCGACCACCACGACATCGACCGAACGCGCCCCGGTTGCGGACATATGGACCCTCCTCGTCACCCGGGCAGGGCACACGCTAGGCGCGGCGCTGTCAATCGCGGGCGTTGACAGACCGCCCCGGGCGCTCCGACGCTGCGGCCCGCCTTGCGGGAGGACGCGATGGACCAGATCACCTATGGCCCCGAGGACGCCGCCATGCGCGCGTATCTGCGCGCGGGCGAGGCGCGCGCCCGCGCGCTGGGCAACCGCGGCCCGCTCCGCCTCACCGCCGCCGGTGCGCTCGCCCCCGACATCCTGGACGCCTATTGGCGCACCGGCTTCTACGTCTTCGAGGGCGTGCTGGGCGCCGAGGAACTGGCCGATCTCGAGGCGGATTTCCACGCCATCCAGGACCGGCTGCCGACCGCGCGCGAGGCCGGCACCGATCGCCAGGGCCGCCCCGCGCTCGGCGTCGGCCATCAGGCGCCGACCTTGTTCTGGTCGAAGCCGCTCGGTGACCCGTTCGGCGGCACCGCGCTCGCCGGCGGGCGGCATCCGGTGAAGATGCACGAGCCGGCCGCCGCCGCCGATGCCCCGGCCGAGGTGGTCTATCTCATCCTCGGCTCGCTGCAATTCTCCGACGCCGCGCTGCGCCTCTACGCCCATCCGGGGCTGCTGGCGGTGGCGGCGGCGGTGAACGGCGAGGATTTCGTGCCGTTCAACGAGGCGATCTTCATCAAGGCGCCCGGCCTTGGCGCCTCGGTCGCCTGGCACCAGGACGGGCTCACCCATTGGGACAGCCCGACCTGCGATGCCGGCACCCACGGGTTCAACTTCATGGCCCAGCTTTACGGCTGCACCGCCGCCAACGGGGTCTGGGTGGTGCCGGGCTCACACGCGCGCGGCAAGGCCGATATCCGCGCGATGGTGGCGGCCAACGGTTCGGAGCGGCTGGCCGAGGCGGTGCCGATCCTGTGCGCCCCGGGCGACGTGGCGATCACCAACCGCCAGACGGTGCATGGCTCGTTCGCCAACACCTCGCCCGACTGGCGGGTGACGTTCAATTTCGGCTTCCACCGCCGCGCCTCGGTGCTGGGGGTGGTGGCCGGCGGGGTGCACAACGCGCGCGCGGAATACGACGCGGCGCGGATCGCCACCCGGGCGCGCGCCATCGGCTGGGCGATCGACGCGCGCCGCCGGCGCTTTCCGGCCGAGACGCCGTTCGCCTACGCCCCGCACAGGGGGCAGAGCTTCACCTGGGACGACGCGGCAAGGGCGGCGCTGCGCGACTACAATTTGCTCGACCTCAGCATCTGAGTTGCGCGGGCGATCACCCGCACCGCCTGGTCCCACAGCGCGTAGGGTTCCAGCGCGTCGAGCGGCGCCCACTCCGCCGCCCCGGCGTCCGAGCCGGCGCGCGGTTCGCCGGCCACCCAGGGGGCGGCGAAATCGATGATGGTGTAATGATACCGCACCCGCCCGGCCGGGTCGGGGCGGATATTGTCGATCACCGCCAGCAGTTCGAGCGGCCCCACGGTGACGCCGGTCTCTTCCAGCAATTCGCGGCGGGCGGCCTGCTCCACCGTCTCGCCGAGTTCCTGGGCGCCGCCGGGCAGGCTCCAGGTGCCGGCATTCGGCGGCTTGCCGCGGCGGATCAGCAGCACGCGATCGCCTTTCAGCACCACCACGCCGATGCCGACGATGGGGCGGGGCGGATATTCCCGCCCGGTATCGACCTCGGTCATGCGCGTCTCCGCTTGCGTCGAGCGCATCCTGGCCCGGGCCGGGCGGCGCCGCCAGCCTGGGGCTACGGAACCAGCCGGTCCACCCCGTCCGGGCCGGCGACGAACGCCTCGGAGGCCATGCCCAGGAACAGGCCGGTGGCGATCACCCCGACGATCCCGCGCAGCGCCGCCTCCAGCGCCGGCGGATCGGCGATCGGCGGGAAGGCGCAATCCAGGATCGGGTTGCCGCCGTCGCTGACGAAGGCCGTCCCGTCCGGCCGCATCCGCCGCGCCACGTCCGCCCCCAGCGCGGCGATGCGTCGCGCCGTGGCCTCGATCCCGAACGCCACCACCTCCACCGGCACCACCCCGGACAGG
>DAHWNE010000281.1 GCA_027340195.1 Acetobacteraceae bacterium
CAATCGATCGGACGGAAATGGCCGCGCGCCGACCATGACGGCCGGCTGTCCGCCCCGCGCCCGCTACCGCCCGCTCGCCGCCCGCCCGCGCTCCAGCGCCGCGTAGGACGGCACCGGGGCGGCCATCAGCCAGCGGAACCCCTGCGCCAGCACCGCATCGACGTTCTTCGTATCGACATGCGGATGCCCGCAGGGCACGCCGGCATCCTTGCAGATGGCAACCACCTCGGCGATGGCCGAGGCGACCGTGGGGTGGTCATACTGGCGCGGATGGCCGAGGTCCTGCGACAAATCGCCCTCCCCCACCAGCACCACGCCGATGCCGGGGACCTCCTTGAGCATCCGCGGCAGGTTGGCGATGGCGCGCTTCTCCTCGCACATGATGGCGACCAGGATCTCCCCGTCCGGGGCCAGCGGCCAGACATCGGCGCGCTTGTAATAGTCCTGCGTGGAAATGCCCCAGTAGCGGGCCGCGGCGGTGGGCGCGTCGCCGCGCTGGCCGGCGGGGTGGAAGCGTGGGGCACCCTCGGGCCGCGGGTAGCGGCAGGCGGCGACCGCGTTGCGCGCGTCCTCGACCGTCGAGACATGCGGCCAGACCACGCCATAGACGCCGATATCCAGCACCTGCTTGGCGATCCACTGGCTGTTCTCGCCGCCGTTGGGCGGGATGCGGACCATCGGCGTGACCGCCGGCGCGACGCTGCCGGCGGCGGCGATCTGGCCGCGGTTGAGCATGTATTGCAGGCAATGGCGCAGCGCGGTGATGTCGTACGGATTGTGTTCCATCTCGAACACCACCGCGTCATAGGCGGTGGTGGCCAGCGAGACCGCGGTGCCGATCTCGGGCGGCGCGAAGGTGGTGAAGGCGGGCTTGCCGGATTCCAGGGCGCGGATGGCGCCGTTGAGGCGCGGCAGATCGGGCATGGCGGCGGCTCCGGGTCAGAGGGGGAGGAAGATCTCGTCGGCCGCGTAGGCGCGCGGGATCAGGCGATCGGCGGCGGCGTAGCGCATCAGCGTTTCGATGGCGGCGCGGTTGGCGGCGAGACCGTAGGGCAGCGGATCGGCGCCGGCGAGCGCGGGCACCGGGGCGGGCGGCGCGGCGGCCTTGGCGGCGGCGAACAGGGTGGCGAGCTCGCCCGGCAGCCAGGGATGCTGGTCCACCAGCCGGCGTTGCAGCGCCATCGCGTGGTTGACCGGGTAGATGCCGGTGCGACGATACCAGGCGGCGGCCTCGGCGGCGGCGTCGGGGATCACGCTGCGGGTCTCCCCCGGGGCGAGACCGGTCAGGGCGATGCCGGCATCGATCTCCCCGGCCCGCAACATGGCGGCGAGGTCGGCACCGGCAGGGGCACGGGTGACGAAATCGGGGTCGGGGCAGTCGGCGACATGGGCGCCCTCGGTGGTGATCCAGCGGCTCTGCTCGGGGCGCAGGCCGTAGGTTTCGGCCAGGATGCCGCGCAGCCAGACGCCGGTGGTCTGCGAGAAGGCGCGCACGCCGATGCGGGCGCCGGCGAGCTCGGTGGGGCGAAGCGCGCTGTCGGCGCGACAGATCAGCGCGGCGTGGTGAAAGCCGCGCATCAGCACGATCGGCAGACCGATGATCGGCACTTGGCGGGCATGGGCCTGGGCCAGGGTGGCGACCGCCATCTCCGAGAGGTCGAAGGCAAGGTCGCGGACCATCGGGCGGAACGCGCGGGAGATCGGGCTGACGGGGACGAACTCGAAGGCGACGCGGTCCGAGCGGACGGTGCCGTCGCGCAGCGCGCGCAGATGCGGGTAGTCGGCGAAGGCGACGCGGAGGGTGAGCAGGGACATGGCAGCCTTGGACGGGTGGGTTGGTCGGCAGAGTGCCACGTGCCGGGGTGGAGCGGCAAACCGTGCCGGCGCCGCGGAGCCGGCGCGGAAATGTCACGCGCGGATGGTTGACCGGGCGCCCCTCGCTCTTCTACTTGTCTAGACATGTCGGCACCCACCCAACGCCAAGCCTGGATCGCGGTGCTCGCCCGCGCCGACGCCGCGCGCATCGCCGCCGCCCTTCCCCCGCCCGGCAAACGTCCCCATGCCCGCCGCCTGCGCGGCCCCGAAACCGGCCTGCTCATGCTGCGCGGCCGCATGGGCGGCACCGGTGCCCCCTTCAACCTCGGGGAGACCACCGTCACCCGCTGCACCCTTCGTCTCGATGACGGGTTGGTCGGCCACGCCACCATCCTCGGCCGCGATGCCGACCACGCCGAACTCGCCGCCTTCGCCGACGCCCTGCTCCAGCACCCGGATTTCGCCGCCCCCCTCGCCGAAACCCTGATCGCCCCGCTCGCCGCCGCCCAGGCCGAGGCCCGCGCCGCCATCGCCGCCCGCGCCGCCGCCACCCGGGTCGCCTTCTTCACCCTGCAGACCATGCGCGGATGAACGCGATCCCCGACCTGCCGGGCTTCCCCGACCCGGTGCCCGACTCCCAGGCCGCCTTCCGCGCCATCCTGTGGGCGCAGTCCCACCCCGGCGCCATTGTCACCCCCGCCCCCGCCCTGATCGTGCCCGCCCCGCTACCGGTCGCCGCCGGCGCGCTGCTGCTCACCCTGGCCGATGCCGACACCACGCTCTGGCTCGCCCCCGGCTTCGCCCCCGCCCGCGACTGGCTGCGCTTCCACACCGGCGCCCCCGAAGCCCCGCTGTCGCGCGCCGATTTCGTGCTGGCCGAGCAACTCCCCGCGCTCGAGACGCTCGGCACCGGCAGCGACGACTCTCCTCACGACGGCGCCAGCCTGATTCTCCCCGTGGCCGCTCTGGGGGAGGGCACGCGCTGCCGTCTGTCCGGCCCCGGCATCGACGGCACCGGCGATTTCGCCGCCACCCTGCCCCCGGGATTCGCCGCGTTCTGGGCCGCCAACCACGCCCTGTTTCCGCGCGGGGTCGATGTGTTTCTTTGCGCCGGCAGCCGGCTCGCCGCCCTGCCGCGTTCGGTGACACTGGAGGTGCTGTAATGGCCTATGTCGCGGTCAAGGGGGGCGAACGCGCGATCGACGCCGCCCATGCCTGGCGGGCGGAGGCGCGGCGCGGCGATCCCGCCATCCCGGCGCTGAGCACGGGGCAGATCGCGGGCCAGCTCGGCCGGGCGGTGGAGCGGGTGATGGCGGAGGCCTCGCTGCACGATCCCGAACTCGCCGCGCTGGCGATCCGCCAGGCCGAGGGGGATTTGATCGAGGCAGCGTTCCTGCTGCGCGCCTTCCGCACCACCCTGCCCCGCTTCGGCGCCGCGCTGCCGCTGGAGACCGGACGGATGGCGGTGCGCCGGCGCATCTCCGCCATCTTCAAGGATGTGCCCGGCGGGCAGATCCTGGGCCCCACCACGGATTACACCCACCGGCTGCTGGATTTTTCCCTGCTCGACGACCCGCCCCCGCCGCCGGCGCCGCGCGCCGAAGACCCGCCCGGCCCGATGCCCCGGGTCGCCACGCTGCTGGAGGCCGAGGGGCTGCTGCGCCCCGAACCGCCGGGGGAGGCGCCCCCGTTCGATATCACCCGCGAACCGCTGGCGCACCCCGCCCCGCGCGATGCGCGCCTGCAGGGTCTCGCCCGCGGCGACGAGGGGTTCCTGCTGGGGATGGGCTATTCCACCCAGCGCGGCTACGGCGGCAGCCACCCGTTCGCCGGCGAGATCCGCATGGGCGCGGTCACGGTGGAGATCATTCCCGACGAACTCGGCTTTCCCATCGACATCGGCGAGATCGTGCTGACCGAGTGCCAGATGGTCAACCAGTTCCACGGCAGCCGCACCGAACCCGCCAGCTTCACCGCCGGCTACGGTCTGGCGTTCGGCCAGGCCGACCGCCGCGCCATGGCGATGGCCCTGCTCGACCGCGCCATGCAGGCCGCCGAACTCGGCGAGGCGGTCACCGCCCCGGCGCAGAACCCCGAGTTCGTGTTGGCGCACGCCGACAATATCGAAGCCACCGGCTTCGTCGAACATCTGAAACTTCCCCATTACGTGGATTTCCAGTCCGAGGCCGAGGCGGTGCGCCGGCTGCGCGCCGCCGCAAGGGCGGAGGCGGCGGAATGAAAGGATATAATTTCGCCTATCTCGACGAGCAGACCAAGCGCATGATCCGCCGCGCCATCCTGAAGGCGGTGGCGATCCCGGGCCATCAGGTGCCGTTCGGCGGGCGGGAGATGCCGCTGCCCTACGGCTGGGGCACCGGCGGCATCCAGGTCACGGCGGCCATCCTCGGCCCCCGCGACGTGCTGAAAGTGATCGACCAGGGCGCGGACGACACCACCAACGCGGTCTCCATCCGCCGCTTCTTCGCCCGCGTCGCCGGTATCGCCACCACCACCCGCACCGCCGAAGCGAGCGTGATCCAGACCCGCCACCGCATCCCCGAAACCAGGCTGCGGGCGGATCAGATCCTGGTCTATCAGGTGCCGCAGCCGGAGCCGCTCTATCGGCTGGAACCCTCGCGCGCGGCGGCGCGGCGGCTGCACGCGCTGGCCGAATATGGCGCGATGCATGTGCGCCTCTACGAGGACATCGCCCGGCTCGGCCAGGTGGCGATCAGCTACGATTATCCGGTGCTGGTGAACCGCCGCTACCTCACCTCGCCGAGCCCGATCCCCGCCTTCGACAACCCGAAGCTGCACCGCATGGCGGCGCTGCAATTGTTCGGCGCCGGGCGGGAAAAGCGCATCTACGCCATCCCGCCCTATACCGAGGTGCGCTCGCTGGATTTCGAGGACCATCCGTTCCGTCCGCATCGCGCCGACGCCGCCTGCGCGCTGTGCGGATCGCGGGAGTCCTACCTCGACGAGGTGCTGACCGACGACCGCGGCGGGCGCATCTTCGTCTGCTCCGATACCGACTACTGCGCCGGCCGCGCCGCATGAGCGAACCGCCGCTGTTGCAGGCCGAAGGGCTCTGCCTCGCCTACGGCGCGCAGGTCGCGCTCGATCGGGTGGGGCTCGCGCTCTGGCCGGGCGAAGTGCTGGCGGTGGTGGGGGAATCCGGCTCCGGCAAGACCTCGCTGCTCAACGTGCTGTCCGGCCGCAGCACCCCGGATGCCGGCACGGTGCTGTACCGCGACGAAACCGACGCCTCCGCCGAAGTCCACGCCATGGCCCCGCCGCGGCTGCGCCGGCTGTACCGGTCGGAATGGGGCTTCGTCCATCAGGACCCGCGCGAGAGCCTGCGCATGGACATCAGCGCCGGCGGCAATATCGGCGAGCGCCTGATGGAATCCGGGCAGCGCCACTACGGCGCGATCCGCGCCACCGCCGCGCACTGGCTGGCCGAGGTGGAGATCGACCCGGCGCGGATCGACGAACCGCCGCGGCAATTCTCTGGCGGGATGCGCCAGCGGCTGCAGATCGCGCGCGCGCTGGTGACGCATCCGCGGCTGCTGTTCATGGACGAACCCACCGGCGGGCTCGATGTCTCGGTGCAGGCGCGCATCCTCGACCTGCTGCGCCGGCTGGTGGCGCGCCACCGCATCGCCGCGGTGCTGGTGACGCACGATCTCGGCGTGGCGCGGCTGCTGGCGCAGCGGATCGCGGTGATGCGCGCCGGACGGGTGGTGGAGACCGGCCTCACCGACCAGGTGCTGGACGACCCGCTGCACCCGTATGCGCAGCTTCTGGTGAGCGCCGTGCTGCGGGTCTGATCCCTATCCCAGCCGGAACGAAGGCTTGCGCTTCTCCACGAACGCCGCCATCCCCTCCTGCTGATCGGGGGTGCCGAACAACGGCAGGAACAGGGTGCGCTCGGCGCGCACGCCCTCGGCCAGCACGGTCTCGAAGGCGCGGTTGACCGCCTGCTTGGCCACCACAGTTGCCACCGGCGACATCGCGGCGATGGTGGCGGCGAGCTTGAGTGCTTCGTCCAGCAGCGTCGCCGCCGGCACCACCCGGGCCACCAGGTTGGAACGCTCCGCCTCGGCGGCGTCCATCATCCGCCCCGTCAGCACCATCTCCATCGCCTTCGCCTTGCCCACAGCGCGGGTCAGCCGCTGCGTGCCGCCGGCGCCGGGGATGATGCCGAGCTTGATCTCCGGCTGGCCGAATTTCGCGGTATCGGCGGCCAGGATGATGTCGCACATCATCGCCAGTTCGCAGCCGCCGCCCAGCGCGAAGCCGGCCACCGCGGCGATCACCGGCTTCTTCACCCGGGTCACCGTCTCCCATTGCGCGCCGATGAAATCCTCGAGCAGGGCGGCGGGATGGGTGCGATCGCGCATCTCCTTGATGTCGGCGCCGGCGGCGAAGGCCTTGTCCGAGCCGGTCAGCACGATCGCGCCGATCCCGGGATCGGCGTCGAAGGCCAGCAGCTGCGCG
This sequence comes from Acetobacteraceae bacterium, assembly GCA_027340195.1. GTDB lineage: Bacteria > Pseudomonadota > Alphaproteobacteria > Acetobacterales > Acetobacteraceae > JAJZVS01. Next base: position 6,319 of record DAHWNE010000281.1, read on the forward strand.
CCGAGCTCGCCCATCAGCTGGTCGCACAGCGCGTTCATCGCCGCCGGGCGGTTGAGACGGATCAGGCCGACCCGGTCATGGGTCTCGACCAGGATGGTTTCATAGCTCATGGGGTTTGCCTTTCGAGGGGCCAGGGTCAGCGGGACAGCGCGAGGCCGAAGCCGCGCGGATCATGCGCGGCGGTGCAGCTGGCGGCGCCGTGCGGACACAGGATCACCTGCGCGCGCCCCGGCGCCGGGACCGGGCGCGGCATCGGCACGCCGGAAGCGAGCGCATCGGCCAGCGCCGCCCCGACCGCCATGCCGGCGCCATCCTGCCCGGATCCGGCGACGGCGGCCAGCAGCCGCTTGCGCCCGGGATTCCAGGCCATGGCCGCGGCCAGCAGCGGCGGCGGCGTGCGCGCGGGCGAGGCGCCGAGCAGGAAGCCGAGCTCCGGCAGCACCCGCCCGGTGCCGAACAGGTTTCCGAGCGTCGTGGCACAGGCCACCGCGCCGCCCTTACGGTCCACCGCGAGGAAGCTGGTGGAGGCCGGCAACGGCCCCAGCCCGGCGGCGGGAAGGTTGGTATCGGCCAGCAGCCCCGCCGGCGTGCCCTGCCCGGCCCGCCAGGCCGCCGCCACCGCCAGCGCCCGTGCCTGGGCGGCGGCGAGATCGGCGGGGGCGGCGCGCAACGCCTGGAACGCGGCGGCGGCGGCCAGCCCGCCATCGGCAGGAGGCGGCAGGAAGGCGGCGCGCGCGGTGTTTCCGCCGCCATCGGCCGGCAGCACGATCGGCGCCGCCAGCCACGCCTTGGTGGCGCGCAGCCCGGCAGCGGTCATCGGCCCGCCGGCGAGGGCGGATTCATGAACCAGCCGCCGCGCCAGCAGCCCCTGGTAGAGATCGCCCACGCCGACCCGGCTGAGCCGTTCCAGCGTGGCCGAGAGGGCCGGATCGCGCAGCGTCTGGCCGGCGGCGAGCGGGACTCCGGCGGGACCGAAGATCGCGCGGGCCCCGGGATCGGCGAGCAGCGGCGTGGCGACCACCGCGAGATCCGCCGCCAACGCGCGCGAGACCGGCACGCCGCGCCTTGCCGCGTCGGCGGCCGGGCGCAGCAGCGGACCGAACGGCAGATGCCCGGCGGCGGCGTGCAGCAGATACATCCCGCGCGCGAAGCTCGGCAGCGCGGCCGGCCGGTCGGCCGCGGCGGCCGGCGGCATCGGCGCCGGCTGCGGCGGGAACAGCACCGCCCGCGGCATCCCACCGGGGATGAATCTGAGGCAGGCGCCGGAACCGCCGAGGCCGACCCGGGAGGGCAAGGTGACCGCCAGGGTGAAGCCCATCGCCACCGCGGCGTCGGCGGCATCCCCGCCATCGGCCAGCACCTGGCGGCCGACCAGCGCCGCTTCGGGTTCGGGCGCCACCACGGCGCCGCGGAACGGGCCGGTCGAGGCGGCGGGCGCGCCAAGGGGGGCAGAGGGGCCGCCGCAGCCGGCGAGCAGCAGCGCGAGCAGGCCGGCGCCGAGGCGGCGGGCGCGGCGGGGGCGGAGCGACGGGACCAAGACGGCGGTTTCCTCGGGGTCGGGACGGGCGGAGGCATAGACGCCGGCGGGGCCGCCGGCAATGCGCCGGCCCGGCTAGCCGATCCCGTGGAGGAACCAGCAGAGATCGCCGCTCGCCGCCGCCATTCCGTCGCCGCGACGATAGAGCCAGAACCGTTGCCCCTCGACATCCTCCACCCGCCAATAGTCGCGCACCGCCTCGGTCTCGGCCGCGCGGCGCCACCATTCGCCGCGCACCCGTTCGGGCCCGTCGGCGCGGCGCACCAGGAAGCGCCGGCGGCGCCAGACAAAGGCGGCCGGAGGGCGATCCGGCAGCAGGGCCAGCGCCTCGATCGGCTGCGGTGGGGTCAGCAGCCGGGGCGGCCGCGGCAGGAAGGTGGGCCAGGCGCCGGCGGGCGGGGTCAAGGACGAGATCATCGGCGGGACGCGGCGGACGGCGCGCTCCGGCACCGCGCTCTGGGTCGGGGCGGCGCGCCAGATCCGGCCCTCCCCGAGCCGCCCGGCCAAGCGATCGAGCAAGGGGGCCAGCGATGGGGGAGACGAGGCGGCAAGGCCGGTCTGCTCGGGCGCCAGCGGCTCGGCCCGGATCACCGCCAGATGCAGGGCAGCGATACCCTGCCCCGGGTCCAGCCGCTCCAGCCGCGCCACCAGCAGCCGGACCAGATGCGGCGCGGCGCGGGTGGCGGCGGCGGTGCCGGCGGTCAGGCGGGCCTCGGTGCCGTCCACCCGCTCGGCGCGCAGGACGAGCCGCCGCGCGCCCAGCCCGGCCGCCTCCAGCCGCGCGCAGAGCGTCGCGCTCAGCGCCGCGATGGCGTCGGCGAGCAGGGGGACCAAGGGGGCGGCCTCGGTCAGCGGTTCGGGGAAGGTCTGCGTCGCCGCCAGCATCATCGGCGGGGCCAGCGGCGACAGCGGCTCGGCCAGGTGCCCCAGCGCCTGATCCAGCCGCCGCAGCGCCACCGCGCCCAGCCGGCGCGCGAGCGGGGCACGCGGCAGGGCCGCCAGATCGGCAATGCGCGTCACCCCCAGCCGTTCCAGCAGCGCCAGCGCCGGCGGGTCCAGCCGCAGCGCCGCCACCGGCAAGGGCGCCAGCGCCGCCGCCCCGCCCGGCGGCACCACGCCGGCCTTGCCATACCGGGCCACCGCCCAGGCCGCGCCCGGCGTATCCGCCACCGCCGCCCGCGCGGTCAGGCCGAACCGGGCCAGCCGGGCGACGAGGTCGGCGAGCAGCGCCGCCTCCCCGCCGGCCAGGTGCGCCGCGCCGGTGATGTCGATC
>DAHWNE010000303.1 GCA_027340195.1 Acetobacteraceae bacterium
CAGCGCGCGCAGCCGCGCGTCGTCATCGACCACCAGCACATGCGCGTCGCCCGGGATGTCGGGGGGCGGATCCGGGTCCATGGCACTCAGCCCGGGGGTGGGGGCTTGTGGCGGTCCAGATAATCCCGCGCCGCGTCGTCCATGATCGCGCGCATGACTCTGCGGAATCCGTCAACGGCCCCGCCGCCGGCCGCGCGATAGGCGCTGGCCAGGCGGTCGCGCTGGCGCTCGAACAGCCGCCGCTCCAGCGCGGCGCCGGACGCCGTCAGGGTCAGCAGGCGCTGGCGGCGATCGGTATGCCCCTGCGCCTGCGCCACGTAGCCGCGCGCCACCAGCTCCGACAGCACGCGGGCGAGTGACTGCTTGGTGATCCGCAGCAGCCCGAGCAGGTCGGAGACGGTGATGCCTGGGTTGCCGCCGATGAAATGTAGCGCCCGGTGATGCGCCCGGCCGAGTCCGAGCTCGGTCAGGATCACGTCCGCTGCGTTGGTGAAGTCGCGGTAGGCGAAAAACAGCAGGTCCTGGGCGAGACGGATTTCCTCCTCGCGCAGGAACAACAGCCCGGCGCCGGCGGGCGCGGGGTCGGGCGCGGCGGGTCGGGTCACCACGCTCATCGTGGGGTTTGCGGCGATGCGGTCATGGCTGGATGGATCATTCCCTTCTCCCCGCCGAGGCGGGTTTCGGATAGCAGACCTGGACCCGGGCCGGAACCCGGCGGGAGGGACGGATGGAACAGACCGACGTGCTGATCGTGGGCGGCGGCCCGGTGGGGCTGACCCTGGCGCTGGATCTGGGCCGACGCGGCGTGGATTGCGTGCTGATCGACCAGCGCGAGACGCCCGGGCGGCTGCCGAAGATGGAGCGCTGCAACGCCCGCAGCATGGAGATCTATCGCCGGCTGGGCGTGGCCGAGGCGATCCGCGCCGCCGGCTTCCCCGCCGGACTGCCGATGGACGTGTTCATCCTGACCGCGCTCACCGCGCCGCCGCTGGTCGCGCACCGGTACCCCTCGGTGGCGGCGTGGCGGGAACGGATCGCCGCCTGCCGCGACGGTTCGGAGCCGCTGGAACCCTATCAGCTGATCTCGCAATACACGCTCGAGCCGCTGCTGAAAGCGGCGGTGGAACGTCTGCCCGCGGTCTCGGTGCGGTTCGGCTGCGCCTATGTCTCGCACGCCCAGGACGCCGCCGGGGTGGTGGTGGCGCTGCGCGCGGGCGGGGCGGTGCGAACCCTGCGCGCGCGCTACCTGGTGGGCTGCGACGGTGGGGCGAGCCTGGTGCGGGAGCGGCTGGGCATCCGTTTGGAGGGGGAGAGCGGCGCCAGCCTGCACCAGGCGCTGTTCCGATGCGACGATCTGTTCGCCCGCATCCCTACCGGTCCGGGGCGGCACTGGCATATCGCCGACCCCGAGGGCGGGTTCATCATCGCTCAGGATGACACGCGGCATTTCAGCTATCATTGCGTCACCGACGACGCGGCGGCGGTGCCGGCGCTGTGGGAACGGGCGGTGGCGATGCCGATCCGCTACAGCACCGAATACATCGGCCGCTGGACGCAGCGGCTGATGGTGGCGGAGCGCTTCGGCGAGGGGCGGGTGCTGCTGGCGGGCGATGCCGCGCATCTGGTGATCCCGACCGGTGGGCTGGGCATGAACACCGGGGTCGGGGATGCGATCGATCTGGGCTGGAAACTCGCCGCCACCCTGGCCGGCTGGGGCGGACCGGGGTTGCTCGGCTCCTACGAAGCCGAGCGGCGGCCGGTGGCGCTGCGCGCGGTGCGGGCCTCCGCCGCGGCCACGCGGGGGCGGCGGCGCTGGCGGGCGCTGGTGACGCCGGGGCTGGAGCCGGGATCGGAGGCGGCGCGGGCGCTGGCCGCGCTGGCCGATATCGAGCAGCGCAAGAGCAACGATCTGCTGGGGATCGAGCTCGGCTATCGCTACGCCGGCTCGCCCATCGTCGCCACCGGGCCGGACGACGTGCCTGACCCCGACCGGTGGGAATACGTGCCGGACGCCAGACCCGGGGCGCGCCTGCCGCATATGTGGCGCGCCGACGGGACCGCAGTGCAGGACGCGCTGGAGCCGGGGTTCACCCTGCTGCGGCTGGCCGGGGCCGAGGGGTCTGGGGCAGCACTGGCGGCGGCGTTCGCGGCGCTGGGGGCGAAGCTGGCGGAATGCACGATGCCCGAGCCCGCGCTGCGCGAGGTTTATGGCGCCGCCTGGCTACTTCTGCGCCCGGACCTGCATATCGCTTGGCGCGGGGAGACCCCGCCAGGGGCCGCACTGGCCCGTCGCGTCACCGGCCACGGGTGAGTGGCGTGGTAGACATGGCAGGCATCCTTCCATTTTCCGGCAGGGTTGTTGACGTATTTTTCCGGGTGTTATAGACCCGACGGTGCTACACGAAAGAATATTACAAGGAGCGCCCCGATGGCCCTGGTTCCCTTCGACGACCGTGACGGCTTCATCTGGTGGGACGGCAAGCTGATCCCCTGGCGGGACGCCAAGCTGCACGTGCTCTCGCACGGGCTGCACTACGCCTCGGCGGTATTCGAGGGCGAGCGCGCCTATGCCGGCAACATCTTTCGCTTGCGCGCGCACACCGACCGCCTCATCAACTCGGGGCGCATCCTGGGCTTCGAGATCCCGTTCACCGCCGATCAGATCGACGCCGCCTGCATCGAGACGCTGGCCGCGAACAACCTGACCGACGCCTACGTGCGCCCGATCGCCTGGCGCGGGACCGAGATGCTGGCAGTCTCGGCGCAGCACACCACCATCCATCTGGCGATCGCGGTCTGGCCCTGGCCGAGCTATTTCGGCGGCGACCGCATGGCCGGCATCCGGCTGGGGCTGGCGGAGTGGCGCCGCCCGGCGCCACAGACCGCCCCGGTCGCGGCCAAGGCCACCGGGCTTTACATGATCGGCACGCTCTCCAAGCACAAAGCCGAGGCCGAGGGCTTCGCCGACGCGCTGATGCTGGACTGGCGCGGCCTGGTGGCGGAGGCCACCGGGGCCAACATCTTCTTCGCCATCGACGGGGTGCTGCACACGCCGACGCCGGATTGCTTCCTGGACGGGATCACCCGGCGGTCGGTGATGGCGCTGGCGCGGCACCGGCAGATCCAGGTGGTGGAGCGCGCCATCCGCCCCGAGGAGATGGGCCAGGCACAGGAGGCCTTCCTGGCCGGCACCGCGGCGGAGGTCACGCCGCTCCGCGCCATCGGCAATATCGGATTCACCCCGGGGCGGATCACCGAGACCCTGATGGCGGATTACGACGCGCTGGTGCGCAAATCCCCCGACGAGGTGGCGCGGGTGGTGGCCTGAACGCCTCTTGCTCCGCCGCCGTCCCGGACGCAGCATCCGCGCATGTGGTTCGACCCGCCCCGCCCGATCGCCTCCCGCCTGCTCACCCGAATGCCGGCTGCATTCCGGCGCCCGGAGCGCAGCGAATGGTCCGCCGCCAACCGGCCGGGCGTGGCGGTGGATTGTTTCCTGGAAGGCCCCGCCTACGACGCGGCGGGCCGGCTCTGCGTGGTGGATATCCCGTTCGGACGGGTGTTCCGCATCGACCAGGGACGGTGGGAGCTGCTGGCCGAGTACGACGGCTGGCCGAACGGGCTGAAGGTGCTGCCCGACCAGACCCTGCTGATCGCCGACTACAAGCGCGGGCTGGTCGGGCTCGACCCTGCCACCGGCCAGCCGCGCCCGGTGCTGGCCAGCGTGGGCTCGGAAGGGTTCAAGGGGCTGAATGACCTCACCCTGCACCGCGACGGGTCCGTGCTGTTCACCGACCAGGGGCAGACCGGCTTGCAGGACCCCAGCGGGCGGGTGTGGCGCCGCCATGCCGACGGGCGGTTGGAGCGGCTGCTGGGCACCGGGCCGAGCCCGAATGGGATCGCGCTGAACCGGGCTGAGACCCATTGCTACGTGGCGATGACGCGCAGCTGCGAGGTCTGGCGCTTCCTGCTGCGCGACGACGCGGTGGTGGGCAAGGCACAATGCTTCGCCCGGGTGCCGCCCGGCACCTCCGGCCCCGACGGGCTGGCGGTGGATGCGGCGGACCGGCTCTATATCGCCAACCCTGGCCATGGCTGCGTCTGGGTGGTGGAACCGGACGGGCGGCCGCTGTGGCGCATCGACAGCTGCGCCGGCAAGCACATCACCAACTGCGCGCTGACGCCGGATGGAGCCGCGCTGGTGATGACCGAATCCGCCACCGGCAGCATCCTGATCGCGGAGCTCCCCGCCCGATGAGCGAATACGTCAATATCTGCGAGGTTGGCCCGCGCGATGGGCTGCAGATCGCGGCCACCCGCATGAGCACCGATGACAAGCTGGCCTGGATCGCCGCCATGGCGGCGGCCGGCGTGCGCGAGATCGAAGTCGGCAGCTTCGTGCCGCCGCGGGTCATTCCGCAGATGGCGGATACCGAGGAGGTGGTGCGCCGGGCGGTGGAGATCCCCGGACTCACGGTGATCGCGCTGGTGCCGAACCTGCGCGGGGCGCAGAACGCCTACAACGCCGGCGCGCACAAGATCAGCGTGCCGGTCTCGGTCAGCGAGGGCCACTCGCGCGCCAACCTCAACCGCACCCCGGCCGAAAGCATCGTCGAGGTCGGCCGGCTGATGGACTGGGTGAAGGCGCAGCCGCGGCGGATGGAAGTGATCGCCGGAGCCTCCACCGCCTTCGGCTGCTCGATCGACGGGGTGGTGCCGACATCCCAGGTGGTGGCGCTGTGCACCGGCCTCGCCGCCGCCGGGGTGGACAAGATCATGCTGGCCGACACCGTGGGCTATGGCCACCCGAAGCAGATCCGCGAGGTGGTGCGGGCGGTGCGGGCGGCGATCGGTCCCGTGCTCTATGGGCTGCACCTGCACGACACGCTGGGCATGGGCATCGCCAACGCGCTGGCTGGGCTGGACGAGGGCATCCGCGCCTTCGATTCCTGCCTCGGCGGGCTGGGCGGATGCCCCTACGCGCCCGGTGCCTCGGGCAACGTGGTGACCGAGGACCTGGTTTTCATGCTCGAGAGCATGGGCTTTTCCACCGGGATCGACCTGCCGAAGCTGCTGGTGGCGCGGGAACGGCTGCACGCCGGGCTTCCGGCCGAGCCGCTGCACGGGCAGCTGCCGAAGGCGGGCATCCCCCGCACCTTCCGCGCCGCGGCATAGCGGGGCGACGCCGCGCCGTAACCTTTCCTCCCGCCGCGCCGTAAAGGCCGGGTGGAAGGGGAGTGCCGATGGATCAGGCGTGGGCGACGAGCGGGACCGGAGGGGAGCCCGACCTCTGCGATTGCGCGGGCATCGGGCTTCGGTTCCCCCATCACGAGGCGTTCCTGACCGCCCCGCCCACCGTCGCGCTGGTGGAGGTTCATTCCGAGAACTACCTGGTCGGACCGGCGCGGGCAGTGCTCGAGGCGGTGCGGGCGGATTTCCCCGTCTCTCTGCACAGCGTCGCTCTGTCGCTCGGCTCGGCCGACGGGCCGGACCCGCGGCACCTGGCCCGCCTGGCCGCGCTTACCCGGGAGATCGAACCGGCGCTGGTCTCGGAGCATCTGGCCTGGGGCGCAATCGACCACGCCGCGCTGGCCGACCTGCTGCCGCTGCCGCTCACCGAGGAGAGCCTCGGGATCGTCGCCCGCAACGTGGCGCGGGCGCAGGAGGCGATGGGGCGCCGGCTGCTGATCGAAAACCCGGCCACCTATCTGCAATTCGCCCATTCCACCATTCCCGAGACCGCGTTCCTGACGGAACTGGCGGCGCGCACCGGCTGCGGGCTGATCTGCGACGTGAACAACATCTTCGTCAGCTGCACCAACCATGGTTGGGAGCCCGCGGCCTATCTGGCCGGGTTTCCCGCCGCGGCAGTGGGCGAGTATCACCTGGCCGGACACAGCGCCGCCGCGGACGACGCCGCCGGGCTGTTGCTGGACACCCATGACCGCAGCGTCGCCGCGCCGGTCTGGGCGCTCTACTGCGCCGCGCTGGCGCGGATCGGGCCGCGGCCGACCATCATCGAATGGGATGCCGCCATCCCGTCGCTCGACACGCTGCTGGCCGAGGCCGCCATCGCCCGCCGCGCGCTTGCCGACGCCTGTATCCCAGGGAGCCCCCGATGAGCACCACCGGCTTTTCCCGCCGGCCCGGACTGGCCGGCAACGTGATCGGCCTGTTCGAGCTGATCCCGTACTGGCTGGTGGCGCTGACGGCACGGGTGGCGCTGGCAAAGGTGTTCTATTCCTCGGCGCAGACGCATCTGCTGAGCTGGAGCACCACGCTTTACCTGTTCGCGAACAGCTATCACGTGCCGCTGCTGCCGCCGACCTTTGCCGCCTACATGGCGGTAACCCTGGAAATCACCATGCCGCCGCTGTTGCTGCTGGGTCTCGCCACGCGGTTTGCCGCGCTGGCGCTGTTCGGCATGACGGCGGTGATCGAGATCTTCGTCTATCCGATGGCATGGCCCACGCATATCCAATGGGCGGCGATGATGCTGGTGCTGATGTCGCAGGGCGCTGGCGCGCTGTCGCTGGACGCGCTGATCGCGCGTTGGATGAACCGCCGCCCTTGATCCCCTCGTACCATCGAAAGGACCACCGCCATGCCGCTGATCTCCCGTCGCGCCGTGCTGGGCGCGAGCGCGCTGGCCGCCGGCGCCGCCATGCTGCCCGAGGCCCATGCCGCCGCGCCGCTGCGGCTGCGTTTCAAGCTGCACGCCTGGTTCTTCTCGCACGAGGCGCATATCAGCCCGCCGGTCGATCCGCAGGTGTTCGAGGTGGATCCCCACGCGCCGGCGGCGGTGGGGCCGCAGGGCATCCGCCATGTGGCCGGGTTCCGGCCGGCGCTGTTCTTCGGGCCGCATGACGTCGGGGTCTATAACGCGCTCGGCACGCCGCTTGGCTTCACCCTGGCGGAGTGGTTCGCCGCCTTCGGGCTGGTCAGCATCGCCCGCGCCGGCGCCGGCTCGCGGGTGGCATGCCGGTTCCGCCATCTGCGCCCGAACGGGGTGTACAGCCTGTTCGAGAACCATTTCGATCAGAAACCGGTGGGGTTCACCCCACTGGACGGCACGGGGACCCGCAACAATTTCATCGCCGACGCGAACGGACAGGCCGCCATCGTGGTGGAGACCCCGGCGCCGACGACCCACGAAAACGCCGTGCTGCTGGTGTATCACAGCGACAACCGCAGCCACGGCATGGAGCGTGGCGAGCCGGGCGTGACCGCCCATCACCAGTTGATCGCCCGCCTACCCGCCTGAAATCCGCATCCGAACGGCCGCGCGCCGCCACCGGGAGAGTGCCGTGCCCGCCTCCGCCCGCCTTGGTCACCTGCCCTGGTCGCGGTTCCACACCGTCCTGGTGCTGCTGTTCGGCCTCGGCTGGGCGATGGATGCGTTCGAGGTGACCCTGATCGGCACCGTGCTGGGCGAGCTGCGGGCCGAGTTCGGCCTCGGCGCGGACGCGATGTCGCTGCTGCTCGGCGCCTGGTTCGCCGGGCTGATGCTGGGCGCGGTCGGCTTCGGCGTGCTGGCCGACCGGCACGGACGGCGGCGCGTGTTCCTGGCCAGCCTGGTGCTGTATGGCCTCAGCACCATGGTCGCCGCCGTCGCGCCCGGGCTGTGGGCGTTGCTGGCGCTGCGGTTCCTGGCCGGCATCGGGGTGGGGGCGGAATATTCCGCGATCAACGCCGCGATCGCCGAGCTGGTGCCCTCCGCGGCGCGCGGGCGAGCCTCGGCGATCGTGCTGAACTTCTGGCCGGTCGGCTCGCTGGTGGCCTCGCTGCTGGCGTGGCTGGTGCTGTCGGCGCTGCCGCCGGACCTCGGCTGGCGGGTGGTGTTCGGGTTAGGCGGGTTGATCGCGCTGTCGGCCGCCTGGCTGCGCCGGCATCTGCCGGAAAGCCCGCGCTGGCTGGAGGCGAACGGCCAGACCGAGGCCGCCTCCGCCCTGGTGGCTTGGATCGAGGCCGGGCTGACCCGCCTGCCGCCGGTCGCACCGCCCCCGATCCGTCCGCGCGCGCGACGCCAAGCCTGGGCCTTCGCCACCCTGGCGCGACGCTATCCGGGCCGGCTGGCGCTCGGGATGCTGCTCGATTTCGCCGAGGCGTCAGGCTATTATGGGTTGTTCGCGTTCCTGCCGCTGGTGGTGCTGCCGGCGCTGCACCTGGCCCCGGCGCGGCTGCCGCTGTTCTATCTGGCCGGCAGCCTGGGCGCGCTGGCCGGCGGCGTGGCCGCGGCGCTGCTGCTGGACCGCTGGGGACGACATCGGACCGTGGGCATGTTCTATCTGGCGACCGCGCTCGGCACGCTGGGCTTCGCCGCCGCCACCGGGCTCGGCGCGGGGGCGATCATGCTCGGCTTCGCCCTGGTGAACCTGCTGGCGACGGGCAGCTGGATCGCGGCCTACCCGACGTTCTCCGAACTGTTCCCCACCTCGCTGCGGGCGAGCGGGGTCGGCGCCTCGGTGGCGTTCGGGCGGTTGGGGGCGATCGCCTCGCCGTTCCTGGTGGGCTGGGCGGGGGCGCATTCCATGGCGCTGGCGCTGGGGGTGCTGGCCGGGTTCTGGGCGCTGGGCGCAGCCGTCATCGCGGTCTGGCACCGGATCGGCGGCATCGAGGCGCGTGGGCTGGCGCTGGAGACGATCGCGCCGGAGACAGCCACCCCAGAGATCGCCGGTGCCTGACGGGGTTTCCCTGGCGCCCGCCACGGCGGAACGCTGCATCGTCACCGACGATCCGGTGCTGATCTTCGGTGGCTGCTACAGCAATCTGCAGGCCACCAGGGCGCTGCTGGCGGCGGCGGAGCGCTGGCGGATTCCGCCGGAGCGGATGATCTGCACCGGCGACGTGATCGCCTATGGCGCCGACCCGGCGGCCACGCTGGCGCTGATCCGCGACGCCGGGATCACCACCGTGATGGGCAATTGCGAGGAATCCCTCGCCGCCCAGGCCGGGGATTGCGGCTGCGGCTTCGCCCCCGGCTCCACCTGCGAACTTCTGTCGGCAGCCTGGTTCACCCATGCCTCGCGCCGGGTGAGTCCTGCGGACCGGCATTGGATGGGGGCGCTGCCGCGGCGCATCACGCTGCTGCTGGCGGGGCTGCGGCTGGCGGTGGTGCATGGCGCGCCGAGCCGGATCAACCGGTTCGTGTTCGACT